>JAGBDZ010000046.1 GCA_017937215.1 Akkermansia sp.
CATCGCATAAAAAATGCGGAGTACGTGGGCGGGGCGTATTCAGAGCGTTTTTGCAAAGGGAACGGCCGGGGCCCGATTAGGGAGGAGCTGAATGAATCATCCGGGGCACGCGTGTCGTCTGTTATTCCATCGAATATTTGTTATTAAGCCACGTGCTATCAATGTCTAAAGACACCAATCAGCCTAGTTTGCCATTTTTTATCAACTCTGCATTTTGCGTTATCGGGGATAGTTGACTAGCGAGGGCTTATCAATTCTGGAAAAATTCGTCTTGCTAACCGGGGATTGGATGCGTAGTTTGGCCGGACTTCTTTTTATTCCAGCATAAAAAAGTCAGTAAAAATGCCCAACTACAAAGAAAAACCGCTGGCAGGGAGGAAAGGGGGTCGCGCATGCTGAAGCGCCCCGGGACCTTACCACGCACCCTGAGGGGAGTTGGCGGTATCAGATTAATCAATATGCCCGGGGTAAAATACCCGGAATCCGTACTGCAAGGCCGCAAGGGAACAGACCGAAGCAGCGGCAAAGCACATGCAGAAGCGCCCGAGTGGGGAATCAGCACACGAGACGCGGCAGCCCTGCTGGGAGTCAGTTCACGCTCGGTGCGAGTGATGCTGAATCGGCAGAAAGCAGCCTACCGCCTCGTGGCGCGGAAGGGTAAATGCCCCTGTCTGTATTGGGACCGGCGCGTGGTGGACCTCATGCTGGCGAAGCGGATGCCGCTGGTGACGCACATTCCGGAAAAACTATGCAGCGCGCGGGAGGCATGCCTGCTTCTGCTGGTATCACGGAGCTCGCTGAGCCGGTATGTACGGCGCAAGCTGCTGCATGAGTACCGGCTCCGGCATGTCACCAAGACCGGAATCCGGCTTCTTGCTTATTATATGCGAGCGGAAGTCCGGCTTCTGGCAGCGAGAAGGAAAGCCGCCAGGATACGTGCGGAAAATGAGCTGAAAGAGCGCCTGACACGCGAATCGGGAGAGCAGCAGGCACACGCTAAAAGCTAGAGAGTTAGCTTGTCTATTGCATCGTGAAGCCTGAAAATGGGCTGCATGCAGAAGACAGTTTCAGACCAGGTGGTGGAGATGCTGGCCGCGGCCGGGGTGCGGCGCATTTATGGCATGGCCGGGGATGCCCTGCACCCGCTCATGGAAGCCTTGCAGCGCGACGCACGCATCCGCTGGGTACACGTAAGGCACGAGGAGACGGCGGCCTTTGCCGCCAGCGCCGAGGCGCAGCTCACCGGGGAACTGGCGGTGTGCTGCGGCAGTTGCGGGCCGGGGAACCTGCACCTCATCAACGGTCTGTACGATGCCAGCCGCAGCGCAGCCCCGGTACTGGCCCTGGCGGCGCATCTGCCCACCCTGCAGATTGGCTCACACTACATTCACGAAACCCACCCCACGTTCTTTTTCCGGGAGTGCGTGGAATATTGCGAGCTGACCAGCCGCCCGCGGCAGGTGCCGGCGGTGCTGGCGGAAGCCATGCGCACCGCCAGGGCGCGGCGCGGGGTGGGCATGCTGGTATTGCCGGGCGATGTAGCCGCCATGGACGCGGTGGAGGAAGCGCAGGAAGCCCCGGTATTGCCGGTGGTTCCGCCGCAGCAGCATGCGCCGGAGCCGGTGCTGCGCCGCATGGCGGCCATGCTGAATGGAGCCACGCGTATCACCTTTCTCTGCGGCATAGGCTGCACCGGCGCGGAACAGGACATTGTGGCGCTGGCCCGGCGCCTGCAGGCCCCGGTGGCATACACGCTGCGAGCCAAGGACCTGCTTGAAAAGGATAACCCCAATGCGGTGGGGATGAGCGGGTTGCTGGGCTGGGGAGCAGCCGTGAATGCCGTGCTCGATAGCGATGTGCTCGTCATGTGGGGCACTGATTTTCCCTACCGTGATTTTCTGCCAAAGAAAGCGCGCGTTATCCAGGTGGATACCAATGCTGCCGCGCTCGGGCGGCGAGTACCGCTGGCGCTGGGGGTGCAGGCCGATACAGCCACTGTGGCACGAGCCATGCTGACCATGGTGAACCCGAACCGATCCGATGATTTTCTGCGGGCTATGCGCACCTACAACGCAAGGGAAATTGCCGCCATCAGCCAGCCTCTGCGAGTGGTTGATGAGGACGCCCCCCTGCGGCCCGAACTGCTCACCCGCCTGGTGAGCGACCACGCAGAGCCGGATGCGGTGTTCACGGTAGACACCGGCACCCCGGATATCTGGTGCGCCCGCTACCTGCAGGCACTGGGCACGCGGCGCATACTGGGATCCTTCAATCATGGCTCCATGGGTTGTGCCCTGGCCATGGCCATAGGCGCCAAGTCGGCGCATCCGAAACGCCAGGTCATTGCCCTCTGCGGGGATGGCGGCATTTCCATGCTGGCAGGTGATCTTCTTACACTGCTCCAGGAGGGGCTGGCCGTCAAAATACTGGTGTACAACAATTCTGAACTGGATTACGTGGCGATTGAACAGATGCAATCCGGTATCCGCAAGCCCATCGGCACCGCGCTGCACCCCACCAGCTTTGCAGCGGTGGCTCGTGCCATGGGGCTGCGCTCGTGGCACATCTCCCGCGTGAATGAAGCGATTCCGGCTATCAAGGACTGGCTGGCGGCCGAAGGCCCCGCCCTGCTCGACGCCGCGGTGGACCGCCATGCCTTGCCGCTGCCCCCGGGGCTGGCCATCATGCAAAGCCTGGGATTCTGCAAGGGGCTGGGCGAGCAATCGGCCCACGCCTCGCTGGATGGCGTGAAACGACTGCTCTTCGGCAACCGCCATTTCTTTGCCTGACCGAACGCGCGGGCGCACGCATGGCACAAAGATTTTACGCATTGGAATAATTAGAAAACCAGACAAATTGGAATTTGTCGGGCTGAAAGCCCGAGGAATTCTGAGCCCGTCAGGGCGACATAATAATAGCCCAGCGTGGAGCCGCCACGCGGCGGAACGCTGGGTAAAACGAAGAACATATCAGAACCCCGAACGAAGTGAG
>JAGBDZ010000047.1 GCA_017937215.1 Akkermansia sp.
AAGGAGGGAACGGGGCGGGAGGGTTCGTTCTCTCGGAACCAGGTGCAGAGTTGCTGCATGATT
This sequence comes from Akkermansia sp., assembly GCA_017937215.1. Classification (GTDB taxonomy): domain Bacteria; phylum Verrucomicrobiota; class Verrucomicrobiia; order Verrucomicrobiales; family Akkermansiaceae; genus Akkermansia. Next base: position 64 of record JAGBDZ010000047.1, read on the forward strand.
TCGATGGCCTGGCGGCGGCCTTCGCGGGTGCTGCCCGCGGCGGGCAGGGCAGTGGTGAAGGCAGGTGCCGCGGCTGCTGCAGGTGCGGCCACGGGGGCAGGGCTGCCGGTGGGCAGGGGAACCGGGGCGGAGGGGGCGTCCGCGGTGGGGGCTGCGGGGCTGGCCTCTGCAGCCGGGGCTGCGTCTGCAGGGGGCTGCTGGCCGAGGAAGAGCTGCATTTCCTTGAGCTGGTCGCAGAGCATGCGGAAATCCGGGGTGCCCATGGCGTGCTCGTTGTAGGTATCGCGCAGGGATTTGAGGAGGGCGAGGCAGGACTCGATGCTTTCGCGGGTGGCAGTGGTCTTCTCGGCGGGGGTGTCCCAGAGGGCGGCGCGGTGGAGCCTGGCATCGTCGCTGTTTTCGGGGGCCTGCTGGATTTCCTTGAGCCCATAGGCGCCGAGGGCGGGGGAGTCGGTGAGCGGGGTGGCCAGCATGAGCTGCATGACGGTCATATCCGCATCGAAACTGCCGGGCACGGGGGAGAGGCGGGTGAGGGCGCTGAGGCGCTCCTGCACGTCGCCGTCATCGGGCACGGGCCAGAGGGTATCCCACTGGTCGCGGCTGAGGGAATCGAGCAGGAAGAGACCCTCCCGCAGGCCGCTGAACCCGGCCAGAGCCAGGCGGGCGATGGTCCAGATGACGATGATGCGGAGGTCGCGGGTTTCCCTCATGAGGGCGGCTGCATCCTTCTCGAGCTGGCGCCAGTCGGGAGGTGAGGCGGGGATGACGGAGCTGCCCATGATGCGCTCAGGCTCGCCGAGGGAGTTTTCCTCCAGCTCGCTCATGCGGGGGTCGTATTCGAGGTTGGGGCCGCAGGGGGCTGCCGCAGTGAGGGGGGCGCAGAGATTGAGGAGTTGATCTTCGGTCATGGCGGTGCGGGGGAGGGTGGGGATAAATCAGTTGATGGGGAGTTCTTCCTGCGGGTATTCAGTCTGGTGGACGGGGGCTGCGGCGGGCAGCAGTCCGTCATCCGTGAGCACTTCGAGCATGGGGCGCAGGAAGATGTGGAAGGTTTCGGTGCGGGTGCCATCCGTGGCGGGGAGTGGGATGGTGAAGTAGCCGTTGGTGGCGGAGTAGGCAGAGGCGTGGTTGATGACGAAATCGCGCGTGGCCTGCTGCTTTTCGAAGAAGAGGGCAGAGTGCTCATCGCCGGCGTGGCGGTAGAGGCGCAGGAGGATGCGCTGAGCGGGGCGCAGCACGATATCGGCGGTCTGCCTGGCATCCGGCAGGGAGCGGAGCTTGCCGGTGCTCTGCTCGGCGGTGCCCAGCGCAAAGTAGGGGTAGGCTGCGGCGGTCTGCAGGCGCTGCGGGTCATCGCATTCCTCGGCGGTGGGTACAATCACTTTGAAACTGAGTGAGTAGCGCCCCTGCATGAGGTGGTCGAGACTCTGCAGCAGGGCCTTGCGCTGCTCTGCGGTGGGGTTGGCGGAGCGGTTGCGCGGGGTGAGGAAGGTGCTGCGGATGGCCTTGCGCACGTTTTTTTCAGCCAGGGCAATTTCCTCCTCGGGGTTGGAGCCGGCCTGGTGGAAGCTCTGGCTGCCGGGCCAGTCGGTGGGTGAAAGCATCTCGTGGTTGAAGCGCATACCGAGCCAGAGGCGGCAGGTGTAGCCCTCGCGGTCGGTAAAGACCAGGGGTATGTAGGCGGTGGTCTTGTCGTCCGAAAGGCGGGTATTGTGGCTGAGGTAGAGGTTGATGGGGCTCCACTCGCCATCGAAGCGGAGTGTGGTATCCGGCGATTTGGCGTTGGAGTGGCGGAAGAACTCAATGCGGAGGTCGGCGGCATCGGCGGGGATGGGGGCGCGGCTGAGCACGGAATCCTCCTCGCTCTGGCGGTTGATGTTCAGCAGCGGGGTGATGGCACGGCCGCCGCAGGAGATGCGGCAGTAGGGGAAGCGGCGCCCGGCGGGGATGATGCGGCGTTCCTCGTCCTCGCCGGAGAGCGAGGCTGCGCGCATGGCGCTGGCGGGCAGGAGCAGCTCACAGGTGAGCGGCATTTCCGCATTGGCCAGCAGGGCGATGACGCGGGCGATGCCCTCCCAGCCTTGTTCGTGCTGGTTGAATACCGGCAGGGCGAGCGAGGCTTCCTTGAGCGGGATATGCTGGGCAGCGGCCAGCTTGGCGATTTCGGCCTCGCGCTTGTCATCGCTCAGGTTATCAATGCTGACGAGGCGCTCATCGAGGTAATCCAGGGCGTAGCGGTCGAGGAAGTCGCCGGGGTTGCGGGAGGAGGTATTGCAGAGAGGGAAGCGGGAGGCATAGGCCATGCAGTCGCGCACGTTGCCGCGGAGGCGCTCGGCGGCTTCTGCCTTGAGGAGGCGCATACCGTGCAGCAGGTACTCATTCCACCAGACGAAGGAGGCATCTGCGCTGTCCGGGTACCAGGAGCTCCACCAGGTTTCCATGAGGTCCTGCGGGGGCATCTGCGCGAGCTCCTGCCAGGCGGCTCCGGGGTCCGGGTTGCGCTTGCTGAGGTAGTTGGCGGCGGTCATGAACTTGCGGCGGTACTCGCTGTTCAGGGCTTTCTGGGCCTGAGCGAGGGCGCTGCGCTTGGCCGCCACGCCGGGGAAGAGCTCCTCGTTCATGAGGTAGGGGATGGAGATGGCATCCAGCTGGAGGCGGTTGAACTCATAGAGCACACTGCCGACATCGCAGGAGTAGAGCACATCGGCGCTTTCCACAAACTGGGCCCAGGTGCGGATGTTGCGAATCTTGTACTGGGCGGGAATCATTTCGGTCCAGTACATGACGTAGTCGGTCAGGTACTGGTAGAGGGAATCGCGCAGCTGGTTGAGGGCGGGTTCCAGCTCGGCATTGGCCCCGGCGGGGCGTTTCCTGCACTGGGTATCAACGTAATGAAGGAGCTCATCGAGGTCGCTCACGCAGGCATTGGCGGTGGTGGGGTCGAAGGCGGGGTTGGTGGAGCAGCGGTCGGCGGTGGTGTAGGGCAGAGCGGGCAGCTTGCGGGCCGTGGCGGCTCGGCGGGATTCGGGCACCACATCGGCACTGGTGCGGGGGGCTTCTGCCAGCCAGCGCAGCATCACGCCTTCCTCCAGCAGCTGCCAGTTGAACTCCCAGCAATCGGCCGGCAGGCGGCCGGCCAGGTTTTCGGGCAGCCGGGCCACCTGCTCATCGTAGAGCTCGCGGGTCTCGCCCACGCGCAGCAGGCGGCTGTGGAAGGACTCGCGGGCGGTGCCGGCGGGGATGCCGAAGGAGAAGAGCGCATGCAGGCGGGTGGCCTCGGTGTAGAAGCTCTGCCAGGGGCGGGGGCCATCAGGGGTGCTCTCGCTGATATCCCAGAAGCTGCATATTTCATCGGTGATGCGGGCGTGGTCTGCGGCCATGCGCTGGTTGGCCTCCTCCACAGCGGTGCGCACCCCGGCCGACAGGCGGCGGAGGTTATCGGCAGCGCTGCTGTTGCTGAGCTTGCGGGAGAGGGAGGCGAAGGCCTGCTCATCCTTGTGCAGGGCGGTGGCCAGGGCGTTCTGCACCGCTGCGGCGCAGGTGCGCAGGGAGGGCTTGCTGCCCAGGTTGAGCTGCAGCTCGGCGCTGCGGAGCTTCTCTGCCACGGTGGTGGCCCCGGCATACAGGCGCTTCCATTCCTCGATGGCGGCGCGGGTTTCGGAGTAGTTACCGGCGGCCACGGCCTGGGTGAGGCGGGATTCGGTGGCGAGCATGTCGCGGCGCAAGGTGGTCATGCGCTCCAGCTGCTGCACCAGCTCCTGCATTTCGGCGTAGTGAAGGTCGCTGTAGATATTGAGGTTACGCGCGGCGGTGGTGTAGAGCTCCACCCCCTTGTTGAGCGCCAGGACAGAGCCGGTGGAGACCGGCTGCAGCAGGGCATTCAGCATCGACATGGCACGGATGGATTCGTTGTGAATGGAGCTGTGGGTCCAGATGGAGTGCAGGGCGCGGTTCTGCAGCGGGGCCTGGCGCACGTTGATGAGGGAGGCGTAGTTCACGTCGTCCACCACGTGTTCCCCTTGCAGCAGGCGGATGCCGTTGCGGGTGATGGTCATGAGGCTGAGCAGCGTGGCGGTATCGGCCAGCTCCCAGCGGGGGGCGGGGGTCTGCGGGTGGTCTGCCTGGTAGCAGATGACAGCGCGGGAGGATTCCACCGCGGGGCGCAGGAGCATGCAGGTGAGGGTGGCTTTATCGATGAACTTCTTATCGCTGCCCAGCAGGGTGGTGGAGAATTCGTGATCCACGAGCCAGGCGGCGGGTTGCCAGAACAGGGGCAGGTGAGCCACTCGGCCGGACATGTTGCTCATGGCGTACACATACTCGCTGCGGGAGGTGCCGGTGCCGGGCACATTCTGGTCCAGCAGGGGAAGCTGGAGCTCCTTTTCGGCGGTGAGCAGGGGAGCCTGTTCGATATTGGCCCCGAGGAAGAGCTGGCGCGCTTCCTCCCAGAAAGCCTGGTCCCGCCGGGTGAGCTCGGCCAGTGAATCCTGACGGAAAAGGGCCCACAGGCTCAGCGGCAGGGCGAGCAGCACCAACAGCAGGGCTGCCAGGCGGTACGGCCGGCGGATGCGCCGGGTGGCGGCATCGGTGTGCACCCCGGTTTCGCGGCTGCCGATGATGAGCCGCGCCAGAAGGTTCTTGCTGAAGTAGTGGCGGTCCGAGGCGGTGGAAATGATGGATTCCCGGACGGTGGTGAGGGTGGTGGGGTCGCTGAACGAATCGGCCTGGGGGGCGGTATCTGCCTGGGGCATGGCCACGGGGCGGAGCCCCTGGTCGCCTTTCTCGAACACCACGCGTTCCTGCGAAATCACCGGTTTATCCAGCACGGCGGTGAACCAGAAGCCCTGCAGGCGGAAGAGACCGTGGCGGCCCTGGTGGTGACGGATGTGGGTGAAGATGCCTGCCAGGTAGCGGCGCAGGTTCTCCTTCATGGCAGCAAAGCGCTCCGGCATGAGGTACACCGGGGTCACGATATCGCCGCGGCGGTTGCTTTGCGCGGTTTGCTCCCATACCTGCTCGTTGAGCGCATAGGCGGCACGCAGCGCCTTGAGGCGCTCCACAATGTCATCGAAAGCGGTGGCTGCGACGGCGGGGTCGATAGGGGTATCCGGGGCGGGGTTGGCCCAGCCCAGGGCCTGCTCGCAATCCTGCTCGCTGAGCAGGGCGCAGAACTCGGAGAAGCCCTCCACCTCATCGCACTTGGTCACCACCACCCACACCGGGCAGCTGGCGCCGGTGGCGTGGCTGAGCGCGCGCATTTCCTCGGCAATGAGGGCAATCTTGCGGTCGCGCAGTTCGGGAGAATCGAGCAGGAGCGCATCTGCGGGGATGGTCAGGATGACGCCGCTGGGCAGGGTGCCGCGGTAGAGGCGGCGGTACTCGTGCAGGAAGAGCTGCCACTCGTTGTCCTGGCGGCCGCCCCAGCGGCTCAGGAACATGCGGCCGCCGATATCCCACACGGTGCCCTTCTCGGTCAGCCAGAGGTTGAGGGTGGAGGTGGCCTCGGCTGCGCGGGAGAAATCATTCATGCCGGCGGGGTAGGTGAGGCCGCCGGCGGCCATGAGGCGGCTCTTGCCGGAGCCGGGCTCGCCGAGCAGCAGCCAGCTGCCGGTGCGGCGGGGGCGTATGCCGTTTTCCGCCATGGTGCGGCGGGCGGCGGCCATGTCCATGCGGATGCTTTCGGTTCGCAGGTATTGCTCGCGCTGCTGGGAGCTGGGGTCCTTGCCGGCGGCCATGGCGGCCAGCTCGCGGCGCAGAAGGAGGTCCTCGCGCATGGTGCCCACCATGCGGCGCAGGCGGATGCGGTGAATCAGCATGCGGATGGCGGCGTAGAACACCAGCAGCACCGTTACCAGACCGGTGAGCAGCAGCAGCCATTCCTGCCAGCTCCAGGCAGAGTACCATTCAGCCGCTGCAGATTGCAGTTGCGGCAGGGATTCGGGAAGGGGGGGAGTCATGGCTCTTCTGTGGTGGTGGCGGTTTCGGCAGCGGGCGCAGCATCTGCCGCCCCGGTGATGACGGTTTCCACATGGTAGGCCTGGTGCTGCGCTTCGGTGAGGATGTGTTCGCGGGTGCCGGTGAGCACCTGGCGGAGCGGCTCGGTGGCCTGGGTGTAGGTGTGCACATAGAACCCGGCAGCCACACCCAGCACCAGCAGCGCCAGCAGCACCAGAACCCAGCCCAGAGCCTGCGGGCAGCTCTGGCGCAGCGGGGCTGCGGCAGCCTCTGCCGGCTTGAACAGCGCGGCCGCTGCCTCGGCCTCGGGCTGGAGGGCCAGATGCTCGGCTGCGCGGCGCAGCAGGGCCTCCAGCCGCACGCTGCGGCGCTCCAGCACCCCGGAGAAACCGCTGCCCACCATGGCGTGCATGAGCCGCAGGTGGTCCTTGGCCAGCGGGGGATTCTCGCCCAGCCAGCGTTCCATGTAATCGAAGAACTTTTCATCACCGGCCAGTTCGTTGTACTGGCTGCGGCCCAGGTCCTGCCACTCGCGGGCAAAGGGGAACCCGCCCTCGTGCACCATGTAGTCGATGTAGAAGGCGGTGTAGGTGCAGGCATCATCCAGCCCGTCGCGGAGCGCGGCGGAGGCCGCCCCGGTCTTGCGGATAACGGCGAACTCGCGCATGATGTGGCTGTACATCACCTCGCGGTCGGGCGATTTGCCGGTGGCGGCACCGTGGCGGCAGGCCACCATGTATTCCACCAGGGGATGAAAGAGGTCGTAGAGGGTCATCGGCGGTCAACAGGGGCTGAGAGAATGAGGTAGAGCTCGGCCTGCATGCCGGGCAGAATCTGGGGGCTCCAGGCCAGGGCACACTGCTGCTCCTCCACGATATCCTGCCAGCTGTAGTCGCGCTCCGGGTGGTCGGCGCGGAACCAGAGGCGGTTGCCATCCGTGGGCAGCAGGGGGGAGGGCAGGCGGTCCTCTGCCAGTCGCACACCGCGCACGCGGCCATTCACCTGCGAGGCTGCGGTGAGTTTGAACACATCGCCCTCCTCCACCTTATCGGCCACGCGGCGCGGGGGCATGCTGCTCTGCACACTCACGTAGACCGCACGCACGGAGTCCAGCCACTCAGCCGCCAGGGCGCCCAGGGCGGCCTGCAGGTCGTCGCGGTATTCCAGGTTCACACGCACGCACCACTCGGTGGCCTCGGTTGCGGTGAGGCGGTAGATGGAATCCACCACGGCGGTGAACTGGGGCATGCAGTCCGGGTGGTTGTAGAGGGCGGGGGCAGGGGTATCCTCCAGCGGGCGGTAGGCGGCCAGTTGCATGGCCAGGCGGCCCAGCTCGGCATACACCGCCACGGGCGGGGTGGCGGGGGTATCCAGCAGCTGGCGCAGCACGGTCTTACTGCCCTGGATGATGGCGTTCTTGCCCATGCGCTCCATGCGAGCGACGGCCATTTCTGCGGTCTGCATATCGCGGTTGCGCAGGGCGGTGATGATGTTCACGCTGATTTTGTCCAGGTGTACGAGCAGGGCTTCCAGACTGCGGCGGAGTTCCGGCCGCCCCTGCTGGGTGAGGGCGGGTGGGGCAAAGCTGCGGTCCACCTGCAGGCTGGGGCGGCCATCGGCGCTGCGCTGGCAGAGCAGGCGCAGAATGGGCATCTTCTCGTGCCCCGGCAGGGATTCCGCCTGTGTGGCCAGCAGAAGGCGCAGGTTGCGGAACATGATGGGCTGCTCATTGCCCCCGGCGTTCTCATCGTAACAGTTGGAGGGGGTGGGAATGAAGCGGCGCTGCTCGCTGCCGGTGCTCAGGTTGGCCTCGCCCACCTTGGCGGGTAGCAGCCCGGCGTAGATGGTGATGCCGGTGGCACCGCTGTTTACCGCGGCGCTGAGGTCCAGCGGCTCCACGGCGGCATTGTTCGGCAGATCAATGGGGGTGCCGCCGGGCAGAAAGCCCTGCAGGCGGCTGAGGTTGAGGCTGAAATGCTCCAGGGCGGTGGGGTCGAACTCGCAGCTCAGCAGGCCCCAGGCATGTGGCAGCGCGAGTTCGCGCTCGCTGGCGCGGGCGGCAAGCTGCTCGTGCTGGCTCTGCTGGAAATGGTGCGGGCGCAGGAAGATGCCTTCAGTCCAACTCAGGCTCTGGGGGTACTGGAACATGTCGGTGTCGTGGTAAGGGGGGGGTAAGAAAGGAAGGGGCTTATTCGGCGGAAATGATGGGGGTCTGCAGCATGAGGCCGGCGGGGATGATGCTCACCTCGATGCGGTCGTCGCGCCAGCGGTCACCGGCCAGGGGCAGCACCAGCTTGCGCATATCCGGCCCCTTGGCGCCATCCCGCGGCAGGTTGACAAAGAGAATCAGGTGGCTGGAGCCGCGCTTGTCAATCCAGTTGTCCCACACGCTGTCATTCTGCTCCAGCACCTTGTCGGCGTGGTCTTCCTCGCTGAAGTAGTAAGTCTTTTTGCGCAGGGAATCGCGCATGAGGTTGCTGGGGGAGAAATAGTCGTCAATCTCGGTCTGCTCCAGCTGGCGCAGGATGGTTTCATTGGCCGCCACCACGTCCACCTCCACCGAGGGGAACACGCGGAACCGCTCGATGGTGACCGGGTCATAGCCCAGGGAAACATCATAGGGCCGGGGCGCGGCACTCTGGCAGGCGGGCAGCAGCACGCTGCTGAGCGCCAGCAGCAGGAGAAGGACGAGCTTTTTCATGGTACGCATGGGGAAAACGGTCAGGTTCAGACGATGATGTTGACGCCGGTGGTGGCCATGGCCGTTGTGGCTACGGGTACCCCTGTGGCGGGGTTCACCCCGGAGGCTGCGGAGGTAATGTTGGCCATGGGCAGTCCCATCACCAGCTTGTTCACCGCCGTGGTGGCGGTGATGAGCCCGGTGCAGGCTGCGCCGCTCACCGGGGCGGTCATGGTGGCCACCGGCATGCCCCGCACCAGCAGCTTGACCGCGGTGCCGGTAATGAGGTCACCCGTGACGGAGGTTCCGGTTGTTACCATGATGGGGGTCGGCATAGCTCAGGGAACAGGGTTGGGGATGATGCGGGTGGAGGGCTCGGCGCGCAGCCCGTGTTCATTCAGCTTCAGGGCAATGGAGCGGGTGCCTGCCGGGTAGTCTGCCGCGGAGGGCGAAAAGAACACCCTGCGCTCATCCGGCCCGGTGGTGAAGGGGCGCTTCGGTCGCGGGGTGACCGCCACCAGGGTGTCGGCCCCGGCTTGGCGCCAGGCGCGGTAGTTGGCATCAGCGGTGGTGAGCGCGGCGGGGGGCAGGGCATCCACACTGCAGCGCCACACATGCTGCGGGCGCGAGGGACGCCCCAGTGTCGCAAAATACTCGTCCACCGGGGTCACCTCGGTGCGCTGGCGTTCGCGCTCACCGCAGATGCCGTATACATCCACCACCGTCAGGTTGTTCTTCTGCACCCGCAAGTCTTCCACATAAACAGGCAGATGGCTCCGGCAGCCCGCCAGCCCCAGCAGGGCACACAGCAGGAGGACGGCTGCGTGTCCGCCCCAGGCTGTTCTCCGGGTCTTGTGTGTAATGCCTACCATCTTTCGTGGTATTCTATCATATACGCCTACCCAGGGAAATGATAAAATGCGTGTTTGCAGTGTTTTTTTCGTCCTTTTCCGGGGGCAATGCTAGCTGCGGCCGAAGCCGTAGCGGGCTCCGAGCGTGTTCGGGGTGCCGGTGGGGGGGAGCAGCGGGGTTGTCACCACGGGGTTGCCGTATTCATCCCAGGTGCAGGTGCCGTCTGCGCATTCGATGCCGAGGCGCAGGAACTCCGCATAGCGCTGGTCGTAGTCCAGCTCGCCACCCTCGGCCAGGGCAAGTTGCAGCAGGGTCTTGCTGATGCCCTGCGGGGGGAGCGAGGGATTGGTTGGCGCCATGCCGGTTTCCGTCACCAGGTTGGTGGAGCTCCAGAAGGCGGCGTAGGCCAGCATGCTTTCCGGCCCGCTTTGCGCGGCAATGGCTGCGTTGCACGCCAGCCGCCCGTTCTCATCGCTCGGCACCAGCAGCCAGCGCAGCGCCGCCTCCACCGCGGCGGTCTTCTTCTCCGGGCCCGGCGGCTTGGGCAGCCCTCTCATCTTCAGCGGGAAGTACTTGGCCATCTCGGCATCGATGGCGGGTTTCACGGCATCAGTCTTGGCCTTGATAGCCTCGTAAATCTTCATGGCCGGCTGCTCAGGTTCCGGCTTGGGCATCATGTCATCTATCAGGCGGTCCATTTCAGCCTCGGCTTCCTGCTGCATCTGCTTGAAAAGCTTGCCCAGCAATGGGTTTTCGCCCAGGTGGGAATCGTCCGGCTCGTCCTTGAAAAACTCCTTGAGCTCCGCCATAATCATTTCAGTTTTCTTCTGCACGCGCTCCAGGGGGTTCACGTAGCCGCAGTCCTTCAGTTGTTCCCTGATTTGCTTTTCCTCATCCTCTATCCGGGCGTGCAGGTCGTTTACCATGGCATCGATATCGGAGGTGTCACCCAGCTGCTTCTGGAGCGCGTCCATCCGCTTCTGGAGGCGTTCAGCCGGCGTCAGGCCATCCTTCGCAAAGTCATCTGCTATGTCCTTGTCCACCATCTGTTGGCAGCGGTAGGCCCACCACACCCCCACACGCGGGTTGATGGCGTGGCTGAGGAGCTCCACCGCGGCTTCTGTCTGCCCCATCTTCATGAGGATGATGAGCGCCAGCTCCGCCCCGATGCCTTCCACCGGGAACAGTGCCGCCACTTCATCGTCCGGGGCGTATCCGGTTCTTTCGCGCAATGTCTTCACATCATACCTTTGCAGCATGATGAGAGGCCTGTTGAATTGTTCTCCGTTCCAGCTCATACCAATGTTGTCACTACGTTTTTATTTTGCTTTATGACGCCCATACCGTTTTCGTCTACTTTTGATTCTCTTGAGCTTATTCCCTTCTCGGTGTTACTTATGACTGTAAGCCTGTTATTGATCGCCTGGGTATTCCGGTTGATGAGTCGTTGATGCGTGGTCAGTGTATTTCCGTGTGCTGCAACGGTAGCCCGTGTCTCTGCTATAGCAGTTTCGTTGCGGGTCAGTTTTTCTTCCGCAGCTGTGAGCGCTATATCGGTTGCTAGAAGGCTTATCGCCGTATCCTTAAGCGAGTATGAAGAAACGCCGGTAAAGGAATTTTTTTCTTTCTTGTTTATCCATATCGAGAGAGGCAAGTTGACCCCGAGAGCCACAAGTCCAGTGATGACGCCGAGGCTGGCGCCGAGGAAATAGGCCCCACCGCTGGTATCGATTCCCATGACGTTGCTGGTGTTATCCGTGTATTGCGCTTCCTCCATGGTGAACGAATCTGCCACGGGGGAGGGGGCAGAGGTCGTTCCCGTGACTCCGATATCCGTCAAAGTCAACCCCCATGTGACAATCGAATTGGCGATGACGGCGACAGCTCCTCTGCTGAACGCGGCTTTATACTGGGCGATGGGGGCCGCATGTTCCTCGATGGACTTGGCGTATAAGTCGATATTTTTGGAGTACAGTTCAGTTTTGGTATTATCCAGGTTCAGGTAGCTGCCGCGAATATCGAATGGCCCCAGATCAATGCCCTTTACACCATCCTTTATGACAGACATGATTTGCGCAGCTAATTTGCTGCCAATACTCATGGTGTATCCGGACCACTGGCCGAACGCCATGGTTATGGAGCCTGTGAAGGAACGGAATGCAGAGCCACCAGCTTTCCAGCCATCAACAAGGGGGCCGTTGTATGCGCCGGCTGTGCCAAGTTTGTAAGTCTGATCATCCTTGCCAAGTACGAGGCTGGTGGTGATTGTGCTTGTGACCGTGTCGACGAGGGCGGCACCGCCGATGACAGTGACACAGGGGGCGTTGAGCTTGGCGCTCCAGTCGGTCAGCTTGAACATGGAGCCGAAGCGGGTGGAGGCCTTGAACTGGTTGAGCGCCAGATTGGAAACGTAGGGTCCGTTGTTCTGC
>JAGBDZ010000048.1 GCA_017937215.1 Akkermansia sp.
TAAAACACTAAGCCAAAGCTTCTGCCACCCACTCCGCTACGCTCCGGGGTTCCGGTCATTCTTTGTACCATACCCAGGGTTCCGCCGCTATCGCGGCTGCACCCTGGGCTAAGAATATACCGCCCTCCGGGCTCAAAATTCCGCTACGCTGACGCTCCGCAAACTACTCTACAAATTCCCATTTTGAGTGCACATATTTTCAATCCTTGGGACACATGACCTTTCGTCCCGATTGAACGCATTGTGAGTTACAGGACTGAAACCCCATGCCACGTCCACAGAAAAAAGCCCGGCAATGAGAAATTGCCGGGCTTCTGGATTCACTTTTTGCGGAGCATTCAGCGCTTCCCCTTGCTGCCGAAGAGTCTGGCGAGGGTGGAGAAGCTGAAGGTTTTGCCGATATTGAACCCGGCAATGCTCTTGTTGAGGCGCACGCCTCGCTGGCTGACAGAGGCGCGCCCAACCCCGCTCTGCCCGAAACTCACCGAGATACCGCTGCGGCTGAGGTTCAGGTAGAGAATGCCGGGGATAATCGTGATGCGGGAATACATCGGCGCGCGGCGGTAGCCGTTGCGGGAGCGTCGGCGGTAATCGTCATCTGGTTCGGGGAACATAACGGGTAACTTCTCAGGTTAATAGTAGCGGGGAGCGGCATCGCCGGCCTCGATGTTACTGTTATCGTACAGGCGAGGCGGGTTGGACGAGAAGCGCACGCCGTAGGGATAGGCATGGGCAGAACTGCGGCCCCAGCTGGGCACGTAGCAACCGGAGTAGAGCTGGTTCACCGCATGCACCGGGCGGCCCACCTGGGTGTAGCCATAAACCGGGCGTCCATTCTCATAGCCGTAGATAGCCACGCCGGCATTGTCATAGCGGCTGGAATGAACACTGGTATTGGGCTGATACCCATGGTGGTACCCATTGTCGTAGCCATAGGGACCGATGAGGGTATCGCAGGAGGCAAGCAGCACCGCTGCGCCGGCAAATAAGGTGGATTTGTATATCTTTTTCACTGTAAAAAATTAATTGATAGAGGTTACTTCTTCAAGCCCCCAATTATGAACGATTCGGACGGGAACCGCGGCTGCTGCCGCTCGGGCGCACAGCCGGGCGCGTGGAAGTGCTGCTCGGGCGGCTCACACTGGTGCCGGGGCGGCTGGTGGACGGGCGCACGGCCGGACGCGTGGAGGTACTGCTGCTCGGGCGGCTCACACTGGTGCCGGGGCGACTGGTGGATGGGCGCACGGCCGGACGCGTGGAGGTACTGCTGCTCGGGCGGCTCACACTGGTGCCGGGGCGGCTGGTGGATGGGCGCACTGCCGGGCGGGTGGAGCTGCTGCTCGGGCGGCTCACACTGGTGCCGGGGCGGCTGGTGGACGGGCGCACGGCCGGGCGGGTGGAGCTGTGATTCGGGCGTGTCACCTGTGCTGGACTGGCCGGTTTGTGGCTGGCGTGCGAACCATGGTGACCAGGCTTGTGAGAGGAAGCATGCGAGGGCTTGCCGGGGCGCGGCTTGCCCATCACGCTGGAAGGATTCTTGTGAATCGGCGCATTCATGTGCGGACGCTCATGCGGGCGGTGACCATGGCCATACTTGGGCGGCTTGGGCGCATGGTGGCAGCCGTGGGGATAATGATGGTGATGGTGGCACCAGGGAGCCGGGCGCCAGTCCGGCACGTAGCAGCCTACATACAGCTGCGACACCGCGTAGATGGGAGTACCCGACGGGGTATAGCCATACACCGGGCGCCCATAGGCATAGCCGTAAATGGGGAAGCCATCGGCATCATAACTGGCGGCAGTCCAGGCCACCGAGGTGCTGTAGCCATCCGTGGAAACGGAAACTGAGTTGTAACCATAGGGGTACACCTCACAGGAGGTGGAGAGGAGCACCACCCCGGCGGCAAGAGCCAGCATGCCGATTTTCAAACATTTGTGTTTCATAGTAATATGTATGTTTTTGTAAGAATTAATCACGCTGGCGGGAGGGATGGTCCCGGGGAACAATCTTATCCGCCTTCAGAAAAATCGCACCAAGTGCGCGATCTGCCAGTTCTACTCGGCGCTGCACCAGCGACAGCAGCGAGGCCTTTGCCTCCTGATTACCGTTGTCCACATAGTGGGTGTTATCCTTCAGATAGTCAGTAAGCCCCATCAGCAGATCATCCTTTTCCAGCAGGGCCTGCAGACCGTTCGGAATGGCCGTATTGATGGCGTGCTTGAAATCAGCGTCCTCCTTGACCAGAGACTCGCCGGCAAGAGCATCAAGCCTGTTGAAGGTCGAATGCCCGATGGTGTCATGCAGCTGTTCAAAGGCATTCTTGCCCAGCCCCACCACATCGGTGAGTCGCCGTTCGTTCCAGCGCTTGAACGTGTTCATATAGGCCGCCAGCTTGGTGGCCGGCTCAGAGGCCGCCAGGCAGGCTTTCTTACCACGCACATCCACATACATGCGCACCAGCGGCCCGGTGCTGAGTTTGACCTCCCGGCTGAGGTTCAGAATCGGGCCATCATACAGATAGCGCATCGAACCTCCCATCAGGATATAGTTAATCCAGGACTCACGCTCCTGGTCGCTGATGCGGTTGTGGAAGTAATTGTAGAACACGTAGGCCTGCTGGTCATTGTAGCCAAAGCTGTCCACCGCGGTCGTGGAGCGATTGGGCACGGAGTCGCCCCCGAAGAACTGAGCCAGAGCCGTATAAGCTTTGTCTGACACCTTGAACTCCTCCGTCTTCGTGTATTCGATGAAGCGGGCCACGCGCTGCACTTCCTTCTGAAAATCGTGGTTATGCAACGCGCAGAGGAAGCGGAAAGGCCCGATGAACCAGCGCATAATTGCCTCGGCGCGGGTAATCATGTGCTCGATGCGGGTAACCTGGTCACCGGTCATGTTGGGCTTGGCCTTGCTCAGCATCACCCGGCTCAGCACCCCTTCCGTAAACTGACCGGAAGACGCATCATAGGGATAATTGGCGAGCAGCTTTTCCAGGGATTCCTTGTGCAGCGTGTCCGCATCCGGGTAATTGGAGCAATCCACCAGGTCCTTGTGCCCCCTGAGCTGGTTGCAGCAACCGGCAATGGCATTCACCACAATCGCGTACGCCTCGTGGGTGGCAGCCTCATATTTGGGGGCATTGCCGATGAGGGCCTGCAGCTCCTGCTGCTTGGCAAGCTGCGCATCGGCTGCGGCTTCTTCTTCTGTGAAGTCAAAACCTGCACCATCCTGAGCCGTAGCTGTCAGGCAACCCAACAGTATAGGAAATATGATATTCTTGATTTTCATTAATCGAAAGTGGGATTAAATGGAGAAAGCATCCTCAATTATTCTTTCTGTACTTGTGAGAGGCCGGAATAATCTGGGCAGCGTTATCTCGGGACTCCCGGGCGTGGTCGGCAATCACCTTGGCGGCCTTATCAGCTCTTGCAATCATGCCGACTCCGTTCAGTCGCTTGCGAAGCGAAATGTGCCCCTCTTCCTCCAGTTTTTCCTCAAAGAAGACCAATGTGCCAATCATCGAATCCATGAGGGGCTCCGTTATCTTGTGGTAATCTGCATGCACATCTGCATAATAATCCTTGGGTTCCTGCTGGAGTGTCTGCCGGTACTGAGTGTATTCCTTACTGTTCACGAATCGGGAGCGAGCCTCGCTCAATCGCTTGCCCATCTCCGTCACCGCCTTGATGCGGTCTTCATTCCAGTATTCAATCACGCGGTTCAGATGAACCATCTTCGTGCCTTCCGCGCAGGCCTGAAATGAGCTTCCGGTGTTTCTGAAGCGTATGATTTCGCCGGCTGTCTTATCAGCACTATTCAAATAGCCCTGGCAGCGGGCGTTGATTTCCTTCTGATCCAGCAGATTGCCATAGCACTCAAAGAAGAACTCAGCCTTGCGGTACTCATCGCCGGGCTTTACTTTGAACTCTTCGGAAAGTTCCACCGCCTTATCGAAAGCCTGAATGACCCGCCAGTATTTTTCGCGGGCTGAACGCATCTCACTGGAGCGTATCAATTCTGCCGTACGGGCAGCCATCTGCACCATGTCATGGCAATCTTCATCCACGAGGGCACAGAACTGCGCATACGGCCCCAGGAACCACTTCAGCATCGTCTCCGTGCGGGTCATGTACATATCAACAGTGGCGTAATCGGCGGATGTCATATTCGGTTTGGCCTTAGCCAGGTTTTTTCTTGTGAACAAGCCGATGGTGACCTGTCCTGTTGATGGGATGACTCCATAGGTTCCCATCAGCCGGGAGGCGGCCTCCTTGTGACAATCAGCCAGCGGGCGGCTGTCCAGGCACTCCGTCAAATCCACGTTTTTGCCGACTCCTCGGTGACAATTACCCACAATCACCATGAGGTTCTGATAAACCTGGCGGCATTTGGCTTTGTAAGCATGGCCATCCGTAAGAAGGGCGGCCAGCTTGCGGGCTTCCTCGGCATCAGCGGCAGCCACATCTGCATCCGTAAAGACATAGCCTTCCGATTCGTTCCCATCATCAACGGTAAAATCATAACCCGCCTGCTGAGCCTGTGAATGAGGGGCCATCATTCCCCCGCAGAGCACGCAGGAATATAATAAACTCTTGATTCTCATAGTAGGATAAAATCTGAGTGAATAATTCAGACCCTGTATCAGAAGCGGATTTCGTAGTCATCCACATACCAGCGGCCACCGCCCTTGCGGATCAGCTTGTGGATATTCTTGACGCCGACCTGCTTGCCATTGGCATCAAAGGCCTGGCTCTTCACCGTGGCGTGCTCCACCTTCTCACCCTCCATCTTGATGAGGTGGTCGCGCTGGGCATCATCCAGGAAGAAGTTTTCCAGGTCATTCTTATCATCATGTCCCTTCACCACGGAAATCTTAGTGTCACTGAAGGTGGCATGCACATATTCGCCATGCAGGCGCTGCTGGTGCAGGTCCCAGTGGTAGCGCAGCAGTGATTCGGCCGTCTCCGTGGAATAGCGGACCGGGTTGATGCACTCGCGGTAGAGCTCATAGTTCTTTTCCTTGATGGCCGCCAGGAAGATTTCCATCACGCGCTCAGGCGTGGCGTTCTCCGGCACGGATTTCTCGGTATACCAGCCCTCCTTGATGCCGGCTACCTTATCTTCCTCCACAAAAGAGCCGCTCTTATCGTGATTGGCATCGAAGGTGGCTACGATGCGGCCATCGATGTAGAGGGCCTCGGGTTCCACCACCCAGCCCCAGGCCATATTCGTGCGGCGGTTACCGGGAATCTCGAAAGCCGGTCCGGTAATCTTACCCAGTACGGTGAAGTTCAGGCTATCGCCCAGCGAGCCGTCCACCTCGCGGCGGAAACGCTTGATGGCCTCGTACGGCCCCAGCCATTCGCGGCCACCGATATTCACGAAATAGAAACCGGTGGAGGGCTTGCCCACCACAATGTATTCGCCGGAGGCGCCCACAAACTGGTTGTCGGGGTACTTGACATCCGGCAGCAGGACAGTCTTCTCGGTGGGGTCGGTCTCCGGGGTATTCTTCAGCGGGTCCACCGTGGGGAACACTTTGGCCAGGATGTCGCGGCCCTGCTGCAGCTCCTTCCACTTGGTAGCGCTGAGCTGAGCATACTTCTCGCGCAGCTGCTTCTCATTATTGAGGTAGGCCACCATGGCGGGGGTAATCTGGTTGTAGTCACCCTTGCTCTTCATGAGCGCCACGCGGGCACGCTCGTAGAGAGCCTGCACCGCAGGGTCCTGCGGGTAGGTCTTCATGAGCGTCTGAATACGGCTCAGAGCCTCATTCTTATTGCGGAACATCGTAGTGGAACTACCCTGGGCGCGGCGGACTTCCGCCTCAAATTCCTTCAGGTAATATTCAGTGTAGCCCAGCTCGCGGGTGCTGGCTTTCTGCGGTGCGGCATCTGCTTGAAAGCAGAGGGCCAGAAGCGGTAAGAGAGGAAAAACAGATTTTTTCATTGCGGTGCGTGTGTTCAGTTATATAGGAGAAGCGTATCAGTGGTAATGCTTGGTGTATGGATTAGGTTTTTTATCGTTCATGCGCTTAGGCGGCCGGGGTTTCGGTCCGGATGCGTGATGCCGCAATGGTCTGGGCGCGGGCTTGCTCTCATGATGCGGAGCCGGTTTAGCATGGTGATGATGGGGGTGTAACGGCTTGGACTCCGGCTTGCGATGGTGGTGATGGTGGTGATGGTGATCATCATCCCAATCATATTCCAGCAACGCATCCACCATGACTTCACAGGAAGAGAAGAGCATGACCAGTGCGGTCGTGAAAGCAACTGTCTTTAACTTGTTTATCATATATAAAATCATCTTCTGTTCCTGGCCTTTCGCAGAATGCCGCGGATAGTCGCCGCATGAGGACCGGAGATGCAGTCATCCACCGTGATATTCTTATCATTGACAATCTCGAGGTCTGCCCCATGGTCCACCAGCCACTGCACCAGCCCTGCGTGGCTCAGCGAGCATGCATAATGCAGGGCCGTATTGCCCTTGAGCTCTCGAGTCGTGTAGTCCGGATTACGCTGCGCCATTACCTCGGGGGAGAATAACACGCAGACGTTTGCAGTACAAGCGCTCAGATGCCGTATGACACTGACGGGACTCGATTTCCGCCAGAATATCGCTCAGGCCATCGTCCAGCAATCCGGGCTCGCCATCGGGCTGCGGGGCGGCGGGCAGCTGGATGGCGGGATCATTGGGGCGCTCGTCGCGCAGCATGAAAGTCGCGTTGCGCATGTGGCGGGTTTCGCCGTCCTCATGCCAGTAGATGTAAGCCGGGCCACCGGCTGGTGAGTTGAAAGTAAGCACCACCAAGGCCTGGAAATTCTTGTTCTCCACCTTGATGTAAGACTCGTTTATTCCGGCAGCCGCACTGTAACTCACCGTAATGTCGGGATAGGGTGTTTCGGCAGAGCTGTCGGGGTGCGGCGCAGTGTAGCTGTTGCCACCGGAGGCGGTGAAGCGCAGCAGCAGCGGCACATCGAAATGGAACTCGTACCAGTGCCTGGCATCGGGTTCTCCGTAAAGCTCGGAAGTGGCCATTTCCACATTATTCATCAGAACCACCACCGTCTTACCTGCCACTGAGGCCGGCGGCTGAGCGGCTGCGCTCACGATGGGAGCGGTACACGCCAGAAATGCTGTAATTGCGAGTGTTGTTTTCATCGTTGTTTATTGAGAGTTCCGGGCTTTGCGAAGGATGCCGCGTATAGCCCTGGCATTCGGGCCGCCGATGCAGTCATCCACACCGGCGCCTTTTGCGGTTCGGGCATTGAGGTCGGCGCCGTGCTCCACCAGCCACTGCACAATTTCCACATGGCTGAGGCCGCAGGCATTGTGCAGCGCGGTCGTTCCATTGGCATTGGGCAGCACGGTATCAATCGAAGCGCCCTGCTTCATCTGCTCCAGCAGGGTCAGCAGTCGTTTCTGGTACAGGCGCTCCACGGCGGTCCGGTATTCCACTTTTTCCAGAGAGGAAATCATTTGCTGAAGTGTCTCGTCTTCATGGCGGATTACGAAACGGGCCGAACACACTACTCGGGCAGCACCGTCTTTCTCCCACTCCACACGAGCCAGGCCGGAGTCGGACGCAGCAAAGTCCAGCGTAATCTGTCCGTTGAGGCCCTGACCTTTCAGCGATACCATTGCACCACAGCCCATGGGTTCATAGTCTGCCGACACCGCAGCCCCCACCCCGGGCAAATCAGCCGTACCACCCTGCCCCGACGAGTGGAACTGCACCACCCAAGGTGCAGAGCGCCACTCACGGTAGTCCACTTTCTGCGTTTCAGGATTGAATTCGCCGCCGAAAGCCCCGCTGAAATCAATCTCGAGCACCTTGCCGGCCAGCGTGGGGGGCATCACATCGCCCACTGGGTCGCCCATGCGGCAGAGGTAATCCCGGCGGTCGGCATCGTCTGCAAGGCGGAAATTGAGGTGATGGTAATCTACCCCATTCCACTTCATGTGGGCGGTGCCGCACACGTCCGTGATAAAGCACATGCTGATGGTGGCCTTATCGCGTCTGCCGTTCACGCTCAGCCGGGCTTTACCCGCGGCAGCATCGGGCGAGTAGGTCACCTCGCAGCTGCGATTCTCCCCCTGCACCGTGTATGTATCCGGCCTGCCGGGCTCTGCCTCGCCGAAATGAATGAGCAGCGGGGTGAATTTCCACGAAGTCGGGTAACTGAACTGAATCTTGCGACCGTTCAAATCCGACGGCACTGCCGGTGCTGCAAATGCAGCACCGGAAAGTACCGGCAGGGAGAGCATGAAGAGAGTTTTCAGCATGAGCCTAATCGTGCATTTGCAGAGCCTCCTCGATTTCCTCTGCATTCGGAGTATTTTCCGGAAGGGTTACCTCATTTCCCTCGGCATCACGCAGGCTACGGTCGGCACCGTAGCCAATCAGCCAGCGCACCAGCTCCACGTTGCCCTCGCAGGCCGCGCGGTAAACGGCGGTGGCACCGTCGAAAGGCATTCCCTCATTCTCGCGGGTGAGAATCATGTGCGGCAGCAGAGCCAGCGACTTGCCGGCCTTCTGAAGCTGGTGGAGATTATAGGAGCGGGTCTGGTACAGCTCTTTCTGCAAAGCCTCGGTGAACATACCGCGGTGCACATTGGCATCGCGCAGCCAGGTGAGCAGATTGCCCAGCGGCTCCGTCACGTCCACCTGCGGGGGAATCTCCCGGTTCTGGCGCACATACAGGAAGAGCAGCTCGGCATGCTCCTGGGCCGTGGCATCGGGAGACGGAATTTCGTAGAGCGGGGAGTTCACATTCTCGCAGCGGAAAGCCTTTTCCAGCCAGGCAACGGCCCGGGCGGCCTCTTCCTCACTGGCCTGAGGCCCGCGAAGGGGATAATCGCGCTCGCGACGCGCCTGCTGCAGAATACCCTTGATGATTTCGCCATTCTTACCACCCACGCAGACATCAATACTGGCACCCTTTTCGGTGCGGGCTTCCAGATCGGCGCCGTGGTCGACCAGCCAGCGCACCAGTGCCACATGGCCCAGTGAGCAGGCATAGTGCAAGGCCGTGTTCCCTTTGTAATCCGGGGTCGTGAAGCTGGGGTTACCCATCATCATCACCATCGGCAGCAGGGAGCTGAGGCGCTTCTGGTACAGGCGTTCTGAAGCACTGCGGTAGCGAGTACCTTCAATCTCCTGGAGAATGGTGCTCAGGCCATCGTCCAGCTGATTCTCCGGTGAGGTAGCAATGATTTCCTCGGGGAATTCCACGGTGGCGTCGTCCTCGGCATCATCCGCCACGGTAAAGGAAATATGGCGCAGGTGGCGGGTGTTGCCGGCCTCGTGCCAGGCAATCGTGGCCGAGCCCTCCGTGTCGCTGGTGTAGGTCAGGGTAAGCAGCACACTGAGCTCCGCACACTCCACTTTCACATAGGCCTGGTTCTCCTTCGTATTCGGATGATAACTGACCGTTACCTCATTGCTGAGGTCCACGCTGTACTTCACATCGGCCTCGAATTCATCCGAATCCGGGAAGGAGAGCACAAAGTCAGAAACTTCCCCCAGTGTATACCAGGGAGTCGCAGGGATGCCGTACATGGGAGTGCGGGCAATCTGCGCACCGCTCATCTCCAGGCGGATGGTCTGGCCGGAAATATCCTCCGGCCCCAGTGCCCACAAGGCGGGGGCAGAGGCCAGGCTGAACAAGGGTAGAAGAGAACGAAACAACTTCATACTTACAGTTTATTTTTCGATTTGCACCTCAATGCGGGAAACGCCCTCGTAGTCCACTTCCTCCTGCTTTTCAAGGAAACGGATGAGGCATTCAGCACCATCGCTATCGATGGCCACCCCCGGATTGGCAGGCGGAGCAGACGTGGTGGAGGCGATGTAGGAGTTATAAGCCACGGTGTAGCGGGCTTCGGGGTCAATGGGCGTACCATCCGCCAGTCTGGCCTCGGTAATGCGCATGGGCTTGAGCTCCGCAGCCGGCTTAACGGCCTTGTAGGTCATGCCGGACACGCAGGGGGCGCCGTGGTGGTCGCTGCCGGGTATGCTCTCCAGCAGGGCAATCAGTTCCTTGCCGCTCATGGTGGTGCGGATGATGGCATTGCCGAAGGGGTCCATGCGGTACACATCGGCCACGGTGAGCGGGCCGGCGGGGAAATCATCCAGACGCACACCGCCGTAGTTCACGATGGCTATATCCGTAATGGCGCGGGCGCAAAGGGCATCGGCCATCATGCAGCCCAGGCCTTCGCGGCGGGTGATATTGCGCTTGACTGTGGTCAGCTGGCGCTTGAAGAAAGGCAGGCTCTTGGTCTTCTCCACAAGCTCCGCCGTAGCTTCATCGGACTCCAGACCAGCCAGGG
This sequence comes from Akkermansia sp., assembly GCA_017937215.1. Taxonomy (GTDB): domain Bacteria; phylum Verrucomicrobiota; class Verrucomicrobiia; order Verrucomicrobiales; family Akkermansiaceae; genus Akkermansia. The sequence goes on from JAGBDZ010000048.1 coordinate 10,334, forward strand.
GAAGCAGCTCCGACTTCTTTGCGACCACCTTGCCCTCTTCCACCTCGAAGGTGAGGCGGGTCAGGTACTTGAGCTTGTTTTCGGATTGGGTGATGAGCACGCCGTTCTCGATGTGGCCCTTCTCCACGCGGGTGTGGCTGTGGCCGCCCACGATGGCATCAGCCTCGGGGAACATGCGGGCCAGCTTGATATCATCCTCAAAGCCGAGGTGGGTCAGGATGATGAGCACATCGCAATGGGCTCGCAGGTGCTTGTAGCAGGCGGCGGTATCAAAGGGTGAGGCAAACTGCAGCCCCTGGCACTTGTCCGGGTGGGCATCCGGCAGACCATTATCACCGACCTGCACAAGGCCCAGCACGCCGATGCGCACACCGTTGCGCTCAAAAATCTTGTAAGGCTTCACGTTGATGCCCTGCGTATCAGTCGTGAAGATATTGGCGCAGACGAACTCGAACTCAGCAGTATTGACATAGTCGCGGAGGGCGGCGGGGCCGGAGTCGAACTCGTGGTTACCGAAGGTGGAGAGGTCAAAGCCGATGTGGTTCATGAGCGTAACCATCGGAATACCAGGGCGGTTGCCGTTATCGACATAGGGATTGCCGGTGCGGTTGTCGCCGGCGGCCAGCAGCAGCAGACCGGGGTCGGTCAGGCGCTCCTGCTTCACACAGGTAGCCAGCTGCGGCATGCCGTCGATGTTGGCATGCATGTCGTTAATACCCAGAATGGTTACCTGCTCAGCAAAGGCAGTGCCGAGCAATGCCAGAAGTGAAATAAACGGAAGTTTCATAATCGGAGTTTGTTGGCTAGTGGTAAATCAGTTAGAAATTTTTGTAAAAATATGGCGACCGTCGGCCATGGGGCTATCGGGCGCGATGACATTGCCCCAGGCATCGCAGAGCTCACCCTGGGGCACGGGTATATTCTTGTCGGCACAATAGCGGCGCAACGCATCCTGCGCAGTGGCGCCGGCAAAGATGCGCACAGATGTATTGTTCACATAGACCAGCATGGTCAGGATTCAGGGTTGGGGTTCTCTTTCAGGAACTCGACAGCAGATTCCAGACCTTGGTTTCCCGCGGCCTGAATAAGCGAATATGCCTTGGCGGAATCCGCCTGCACGCCCCGGCCGAACAACAAACGCAGGCCCAGGTCATACTGGGCGGCGGCAACGCCCCCGGCTGCAGCCTGTTCCACCCAGGCCAGCTTCTCGAGTTCATCGGCGTCGCCCCCCTGCTCCTCCCTGGCCCACTTGCTCATGTAGGTGGAATGGATGCCGGTGTCGTCATTGTAATACCGGGAAAGTTCCCACATGGCAGCCGCATCGCCCTCACGGGCTTTCTCCCACGCCACCAGCGCCTCATCGCTCTGCAGTTCCACCGGGTATCCGCGGCGCAGCAGCACCCGCAGCTGAGGGTGGCTGGTCATATCCGCAGGGCGGCGACCATCCTTATCCCGGGCATCGGCTTTGGCTCCGTAGGCCATCAGGCGCAGAGCCATGCGATAATCACCGGCCTTGGCGGCGTAGTGCAGCGGGGTCAGACCGGTAGCAGCCCCTGGCAGATTGGGGTCCAGCCCGGCCAGAAGAAGTTTGTGAACCAGCGCAGCATCACAGCCCGGCAGTTCGCTCAGGCAATACTCAAGCAGGCTGTATTTCTGGCGATTAGTCCAGTTGGCCTTGCCGCTGCTGCGCATGTTGAGCAGATAGCTATGAAGCGTGGGCCACTGAGGGCTGGCTATATAACGTGCAGCAAGGCTGCCGGTAAGCTCATTGAGCCTGGCATCAAAATCGGCGGTGGACGCAGCTGCGGGGCACACGATGCAGCTTATTGCCACGACGGGAGTGCAGAAAAATTGCAGAAAGGAATGCGGAGTCATAGCTTCGGACAGTTCGTTCTTAAGGGAAAGGCGGGGGGCCGTAGCCCCCCGCGTGTAATACGATTACAAGATTGAGTCTTTACTCAGCCGGAGTTTCCTTCGGTTCCTCAGCCGGAGCTTCAGCGGGAACCGCTGCAGCAGGGGCAGGATCCTTCTGTTTCTTCCGCTTGATAAGCAGCCAGACCAGACCACCGGCAGCGGCGAGCAGCACGATTCCCAGCAGCGGGCGGTAGAACAACCACGCAATGGAAATAACCACCAGTGCCACCACAGAGGAAACGAAGAACGAGATGATGGAAGTACCAAACTCAAGAATGTTGCCGAGGATGGGCAGTACATCGCCCAGCACAGACAGCGGCTTGAGAATCATCTGCAGACCGATATACATCATGAACCAGCCCACAAAGCGCAGAATCCAGGTCCACATGGTGTTGCCATCCTTGGCAGCCTGGAACATGAGGTCCTTGCTGCGGGTGCCCATCTGCAGCAGATCCACCTTGTAACCATTTTCCGCTACATAGGGGGTGAAGGTGTTGCCCAGCTGGCAGGAAGCTACGGAAATGGCCACGGTGTCCGGGATATAGGTCCAGGTGATGCGGACATCGCCCACCTGGGGAGCACCGGGATTCACCGTGCTGCCGTTGGTGGCGGTGGGAGCCAGGTTGATGTGAGCGCGCAGCATCACGCCGTTGTTGGTCACCATATACTGATTCTGCCAGGGTTTGATGAGCAGCAGGCGGTTATCAGCCGTGCGCACATAGGCCTTGTCACCGAAGCAGACAACAGGCAGCACGCCCAGGCGGTCCACATTGATAAGACCGGGCAGCTGCATGGGCATGACCGGAGCCGGGGTGGTCAGGTCACCATAGCCGGTTACATTGCGCGGGCTGTTGTTCACCATCATATAGGCGGCATCGGCGGCTTCATCGGCTACTAAGGGATACATCTCACCCGTGGGCCCCTGAATCAGAGCACCGCAGGTGGGGTCATCCAGCACCAGCAGCTGCTTGCCGGGGTAGGAATCCACCATCACGTACATGCTGGCCGGCAGCTGCTGCGCCACGCCGGGCTGCATGCCATTGGGCAGCGGCATGCTGGTGGCGCTGGCAGGTGCGCCGATGTAGAGCACATTCCCGGAAACTGCGGTACGGCCGGTAAGTTCCTGCGGAAGGGTCACGTCCTTCAGCTCCACAGGCTTGCTGCCGGAAATCGAGCTGATCTGCCCCGGGGTCAGAGTGAACGCACCCAGGGTCACGTTCGCGGCATTCTGGTTTTCATTCTCCACTCCGGTGTAGTGCACAATGTTATCATGGCCGGCTTCCTTGAAAGAAGAAGAATCCTCAGGCTGGCTCACCCATTTCTTGCTGTAGGAATAGGTGGTAATCTTCTTCACGCTGCCACCCACCTGTTTTTCCTCGCGGGTGGATTCACTCTCTACCCACTGGTAGTACTCGACGCGGCGGCTCAGTTCGATTGCTTTGAGACTGATGCCGGGAAAAAGGCCATCGGTCAGGGTATCCTGAGTCACGGCATTGCCGGTCAGGTGCACAAGCTTGCCCTCATACTGGGGGTCAATACTGTCGGGAGAGGGCAGTGACACGCAGGCAGCTTCACCCTCTTCAAGAGCCTTGGCCGTCTTGACGGCGCGGCCCTCATTCCAGAACAACAGGGGAATGGCGGCAATGAAAAGCACGCCGCCCGTGAGCACGCCCTTGAAGGAGCTACCGAGGCGGCTACCCCAGCTTTCTGTTGTTACTTCTTCTATAGCCATAGTAGTATGTTGTTTTCAGTTTTGTATGATGCTGCAAGCAGCGGGGTGGTTATTCCAGGGAGAAAGAACCAGTGTAGGTGATTTTTTCGGCCCAGATAGTTGTTGGTTTACCTGTTACAGTACAGGTGGCCTTTCCTCCGGTGGGGGAGGTGAAGATGAGCTCGAAGGTACGAGTGTACCATCGGGAGATATTGCCCTCTCCATGGGAGAATTCGAATGCGTAGACCACCGTAGCGGTATTCTTGCCGGTGCGTGTGTAAGTGGCGGTGGTCAATATCTTTTCACCTTCCGGGGTGGCACTCATGCTTGTTTCCTCATTCTTCTTGTGCCAGGTCACCACATAGCCACCTTCCCCGCCGGGTGTCAGGAAGGCGTATGTATTCTCATCCCGCGTCGGCATGGGCCCTTCCACGGCTTCCTTCTCGCAGAAAAATTGCAAAGTCTTTCCCGCCACGCTTTCCGGGGCCGGCGCAACATGTTCAGCCCCCATATCGACAGCTGCGCACCCTACCTGTACGAGTAAGCAGAACACTGCCACCACCACAGACACTACTATTCTGGTAGGGTTGACTCTCATCGTTCGTAATCCTACTCTTTCATAGTGCAAAAGTCAAAAAAAAAATGTTACGCAGACGCAATCCATAGAAGAAAAAGCATCAGCAACAAAGGCTGAAGAGTCCGGAAGACTTACTGTTTCTCAACAGTTATTTTCTATAAAGCAAACAGCACCAAAACGCAAGGATGTTATCAGCATTATGAATGAACCCCACAACCAGCCATGAAGACAAACCGAATCGCGAAGCAATTACTGAAAGAAGTTCAGCTGACCCCGACCGACCTGGCCCGGCTCGCACTGGAAACGATTGAATCACTGGGAGATATGGCCCAGAACCTTCCGAGACTGGAGCTCATTTCCATTCTACGCCGCACGCTGCAGGAGGGAGTGGCAGCCCTCAAGGCAGCCACGCAGACCGTGCCGCTGCAGGAGGCTGCCTGGGCCAGTGTGGAGGCACGCCGTGACCTGCGCCCCGCCTCCCGGCGCGACCTGCGGCACTTTGCGCGGCGGATTCTGCGGGTGCCCGGTGCAGCGGGCCTGCCGCTGCGCGCCATCACCGCCGCGCAATGCAAACACATTCTGAACGCTGCCTTTGGCAGCAGCCCCAGCGCCTACACGAAAGGGCGCGCTATCCTGCACAGCATTTTCGCCTACGGCATGAGGCAGGAATGGTGCGATGCCAACCCGGTGGCAAGGATAGATGTGCCGAAAGTACGCGAGCAAGTCATCAGGCCGCTGGAGCCGCGGCAGGTGGAAACCCTGAAAGCCACAGCAGAGCTGCCGGAGTTCAGCGATATGCGCCTCTCGCTCCGCCTCATGCTATATGGCGGACTCCGCCCGGCGGAAGTGAGCCGGCTGAACGAAAGCGATTTCAACTGGGATGATGGGCAGGTCATTGTGCGCCCGACCACCAGCAAAACCGGCGGCGGACGCGCTGTGCCACTACGGGGTATGCAGGGAGTCCGCAAGAAAGACCGCATCATCCCGCGAGACTGGCAGCGCCGCTGGCGCGCGCTGCGCGATGCCGCCGGATTCCGCGGCGCCTGGGTGCCGGATGTCTGCCGCCACACCTTCGCCACCTACCACGCCGCTCATTTCCGCAACCTGCCCGAGCTGCAGCTCGAAATGGGGCACCGAGACACGAGCCTCCTGCGCAGCCGCTACATGGTCCCTGCCCTCCGCAAAGACGCCGCCGCTTTCTGGCAAGGCGCCGGGGATTAACAAAAAAAAGCACCGGCAATTTGCAACTTGCAATGCCGGTGCGGGAAAAGATGCGTGTGTATACGGTTTACTCAGCGGAGTATTCCTCGGTGGTCTCCTCGGTATATTCCTCGGTCTCGCCCTCATCGCCGCCGCCCATGAGGCCGCCGAGCATCTGCTGCACAGCCGGGCTGTCAATACCCAGGCCGATGGCCAGCTTCAGCAGATTGGAGGTGATATCCACCACCTGCAGCTTGGTCTTGAACGGAATGGAAGCGGAAAGGGCAACCGGGTCGGCCTCGCCGGCAACAGCGGGCATGATGGTAGCGGCAGCCTTACCCTCGGCGAGCGGGGCGGCGCCTTCAATCAGCTTGCCCAGCTCCTCAGCCTGCATGATGCCCTGAATCACGCTCAGGCGCTGTTCATCGGTGAGGGGTTCCAGCTGGGTCAGAATACCGGGCATGGCGGCGGCAAGCACAGCATCCAGATCGGCCACCAGGGTGGGCAGATCCTTCTCCTGGGAGCTGCTCACCAGGGTGGTCAGGTCGCGCATCGCGGCCTTGATGGAATCAAGTGCTGCCACTTCAGGAGTAGCCTGAGCAGTCATGCACACTACGGGAGCCAGAGCCAACGCAAAACAGGTGTATCGATTCATAAAGTCTAAATATGTTTGGTTTAAAGGTATTTATGAAATAGCACACCGCAAAATCCTTTGTAAAGAAAAAAACGGCAAGCAGACATAAAAAAAAGCCACATGTGTCCCAAAGATTTTTTTCTGAGAGACGCAAGTGTCCATAAATCCAAGGCTTTCCGAAAAGCGCCTTGGAAGAAGCCCCCCGCATCCCGATAAATTGGAATTTGCGGGGGAGGAACTTTGTCGAAGCACGGGTCTTTCTTGTCTCGGCGCAGCCTGGAGGGCGAAGACGGAAGTCCCGATTAAATGCACCGTGATTTCGGGACTGAAGTCCCATGCTCCGATAACGATAAATTCCAATTTGTTTACCCCTCCCTATAAGAACACATTTGCATCCCACGCAACTGAGTTGCAACTCGCTAAACCAGGCGTAAGCTGTAAAATCGCTTGACTCCGGTTTATTAAAGCAGTATCTTCAGGGGCGCGCGTGAAGCACGACATAACTCATTTCACTCTTTTCGCCATTATTACCAGGGGCATCCTGTTTTCATAAGGGATCAATCATTTCAACTCATATGCAAACTATATGAAGAGGTATCCTGTATATAAAAAATACATCACAGGCTGGGTAACCCTTGCTTTAGTCGTAATACCTATGACTCTAGGAATTACGTGGATGCACCATAAATATCCCAACGAGATTGCGCTATTAGGCTTCCTTATTTCTCTTTCCACGATTGTAGTTGTCTTAGTATATCGCTCTTTCTTTAGATTAAAATGTCCGCGTTGCGGCCACTATTCAATGCAATTATTCCATGTAGAAGATGAGGAAAGTACAGGGATTATTATATCCACCTCATATGTATATGAAACATGTTATGTGTCGTGTAAGAACTGTGGAAAAGTTATGGAAACCGACCTTGGTTTCAAGCACAATATTTTTTGCAAAGGCATCCCCGTACAATTAAAGGACTCCCCCCACGATTGTAAGTAAGAAAGCGGACAGCCCGTCGGCAAGCGTAATGCAAACAGGTTAAGCGGGTAAACCAAAAAAAGGAAATTACGATTTTTTTCGTAATTCCCCCGCAGGGGCGTCAATGGTAGTCGAACTCGCCGGGACTCTGCCATCATTTTTGGCAAGCTCCAAAACAATAACATTGATATATCAATCTTTTCATTTTGCCATTACTGCAAAAAATGCCATTTTTGTCAGTTTATTGCTCCGTTCGGCACACAACTCAGACAAATGGCAATTTAATGCTTGGTTCGGGTTGCTTTATTCCGAACTTATTCCGAATTTTATTCCGAACTGAACTCACAAGAAGCGCATCAGATATGCGGGAGCAACACTTTCCACTTACCATTCTTCCTTGCGCCTTCTCGTTGCAAAACTCCCTTTTTCTTTAATTCAGCGATGTACTTCTCAATCTGGCGGGCAGACATACCACATTGCTCTGCTAATTGTCTGGCCGAAATGGAA
>JAGBDZ010000049.1 GCA_017937215.1 Akkermansia sp.
GCGGAGCGTCAGCGTAGCGGAATTTTGAGCCCGTCAGGGCGGCATATTCTTAGCCCAGGGTGCAGCCGCGATAGCGGCGGAACCCTGGGTATGGTACAAAGAATGACCGGAACCCCGGAGCGTAGCGGAGTGGGTGGCAGGGAGGCCGCAGCTTATTGTGAAGCAACGATTTCTGCCACCCACTCACTTCGTTCGGGGTTCCGGGTATATTTAACACCAAACCCAGCGTTCCGCCGCGTTGCGGCTCCACGCTGGGCTATGATTATGTCGCCCTCCGGGCTCAGAATTCCGCGCACTACGTGCGCCTGTATGGGCTCTGCAAATTTCAATTTATCGCTCATTTGTTATAACCGGGGGGCTTCTGATGAAGCGGCATTCATTTATCAGCGGCTTCTGCAATCTTCGGGACGCACGTGACTGAAGGCGTCTGCCGGGATTTTGTGGTTGCTTCTGCCAGTTGTTGAGAATATAATACGATAGGAACCCATCAAGGAAATGAATGTTCTGATTGTCAAAAAGGAGGATTTCGGTTTTGTGACGACGAAAGAAGCGTTCCATGGACGCATTCTTGACAGGAAGCATCAGGAGATTGCCACCATTGAATATGATAACAGTACCCAGCGGGCGAAACTGCTTATTACGATGGGGGAGGATAGCATCAGCCTCTGTTCTCTTAGTAAGTTTCTGGCGGGTACGGCGGGTGATTTTCTTATCAATGGGAAAAAATACGGACGGTATAATCATACGAAACCGGACAGCCTTGAAATGAGTACCTGTGCCGGGAATCTGATCCTGCAAGTGGCAGAGGATGATACAAACCGACGTTTTCTCTGGGCATACCGTCAGGGGGAATCCAGAGGAAATGCGAAAGCATACTCCAGCAGCAAGTACGCTTTGCTGCTCGGTCACGATTACGCTCTGGCTTCTATACTGCGGCCGATGGATAGCCCGTTTTACTTTGCGGCCAACATGTCATTTGAGCTGATGAGTGATGCTGATGAAGAAGTGTTTTACCAACGCAGCAAGGAAGAACAACTGTGCATATTGGTTTGCAGCTGCTGGTGGTTGTGCGACAGGCTGCATCATGTCAAAAGCAGCGTTGACCCCGTTGCTGAAAGCTGGCGGCATCTATCAGTGCCTTCTACGCTCTATATCGAAAATCGCCTTACCTTTCTGCCGGAATCCCTGGATTCCCGCAATCCCAAGGTGGAGTTTCTGTCTACTCAGCCTGTCTTAATGTGGCTCTGGTTAGTGGTGGCTCTTGTGCTGGGGCTTGTTGTTCTGCCTGTTTGCCAGGGGGGCTTTTCTTCGGTTACCGTTGCCTTTGTTATTTGTTCGGCCATTATTCCGGCAAGTTTGATAGAACTCTGCCGGTTCTGGAACAGACGAGCAAAAACGCGTCTGAGACATCTGGAGGAAAAACTTAATGCCCGGTAGAACACAACGGCCCCACCGTCGGCGTGGCGGATGCATTCAAGTCTTCAAAATCGAGGAAGCTGATCTTTCCTTAAGTGAAAGAAATAGAGTTGATTAACTATATTTGTGTAAAAAACAAGATTCAATCTTGCTTTTTATACAAAATTATTTAATAGGTTTACAGTAAGGTTTCTGCGGCTTCCAGTTTCTTGGCGGAGGCGCGGCCCTTGGCTGCGAGGGCGGGGGCAAAGAGGGAGAGTCGGAACTCTGCGACCATGAATCCGTAGGCCAGCCAGGCGGGGGAGTCGGCGTGGCGCTCGTAGTCGGTGAAGAAGCGAGGAGCCACGGCGGCGTTCAGGGTGGCGATGCGCTCCAGTTCCTTGGCAGCGGGTTGCTGGGCAATGCGTTTGAGACGCTCCTGCAGACCGCGCAGGAATCGGGAGTAATCCGCCAGTTGGGCAGGCTCGGCGGCAGAGAGGAACCAGGGGCGGGTGAGCCAGCGCCACTCGCGCTGCACGTCCTCGGCAATCTGCGCGCCGAAGCGGTCGCGCCCGGCCACCAGGCAATACTGGCGCACGGCGGCATCAGTGGCGGCGAGCTGCTCCCAGATTTTAGCGAGGGGGCCGGCGATGCGGTCGTACACGGATTCGCGCATGCGCAGGCAGGCGGCATCGAACTCCGCGGCTCTGCGGGGCAGGGGGGCGGCCAGTGCAGCATCCATGGCGGCGTATACGGTATCGTGCAGGTTGTTCTTCGGCTGCTGCCCCACGGTGGTGAGGGCCAGGCGGGCCTCCATGCTTTTGATGGGGAGCTTCTTACGGATGCTGTTCAGGAAATCGCCGTGTTTGATGAGGGCGAGTCGGCGCACGGCTCGGCGGTGGTGCAGGGCGGCTTCCTCCGCAGTGGGGAACACGTGCAGCTTCACTCGGTCACCATCCTCGCGCAGGGCGGGGTAGCCGGTGCCGTTGCCTACATCCACCGTGGTGGGCAGGTCGCCGCAGTCCCAGCGGGTCATGGGGGTGGCAGAGAAGGAACGGGCGGCCTTTTTGGCAAAGCGCTTTTCCTGGTATTGCGCCAGTTTCTCGCGCAGGGTTTCGGCGTTGGTACCCAGGGCGAGTTCATTGCCTTTGTCATCGCTCACCCAGATTTTGGTGATGAACTCGGCGGGCAGTTTTGCCATATCCACCTGGCTGGCATTGCAGAATTTATTGCTGCGGCGCATGGCGAACTCCACCAGAGCCTGGGGAAGCGGGCGGTCCGGCTCGCGGTCGAACCAGTCCTCGGCAAAGTCATCGGCCGCAGTGGAGATGGGCATGAGGAACATGCGGATATCCTTGGGCAGTGTGCGCAGCAGGATTTCGGCGCGGTCGGCCAGGTGCGCGGGTACTCCCCATTGCGGCAGCCAGTCCGGGAACGCGGCCAGTTGGTCGATATGCACGCCGATGGTCACGCCATCGTCCGCCTCGCCCGGGGCGTGGTTGTAGTACACATCGTACTTTTCGCCGGCGTGCTCGATTTCATCCGGGTAGAGGTCGGCGCGCACCTCGTCCTCGCCGGGGTAGACACAGTCCTCATACGGAACACAGAGGATTTTCGGGTGGCGGGGCTCCATTTTGTCGCGCCAGCGGCGCAGGGCTTGCTCGGAGCAGATATCGGCGGGAATCACCGAATCGAAGAAGCGGAACACGCCCTCTTGGCACCAGATGAGGTCACGGCGGCGCAGCTTGGATTCCACGCTGCGCACCTTTTCGCGCATCTGCTTCAGGTGCCTGAGGTAGGGGGCGCGGTCTTTCATCTCCTGCGCCATGATGCCGTCGCGAATCATGATTTCGCGTGCAGCGGCAGGGTTATAGCGGGCGTAGCTCACGCGGCGGCCATCGATGATGGTGAGACCGCCGCAGGTGACGCGTTCTTTGGCATGCACCTGGCCGCTGGATGGATCCCAGGCGGCGTCGTAGGCGTGGTGGGCGCAGAGCTGCGGGGCAATCTGCTCCACCCACTGCGGCTCCAGCACGGCGGCGCGGCGCATGTAGAGCCGCGTGGTTTCCACCAGCTCAGCACCCATGAGCCACTCGGCCCGTTTCTTGCGCTTGAAGAGCCCGGAACCGGGGAAGATGGAAAAATCGCGCCCGCCGGCACCGCGGTACACCTTGTCTTCCGGGCGCCAGAAACCGATCTGCAGCGGGGCGCCGGCCAGCAGGGCGCGGTGAATCATATCGGGCGTGGCCTGTTTTGCCTCCTCGGGCAGGGCGGGGATGCGCCAGCGCATGGTATCCTGCAGGGCGGCGCCGAGGTCCTGCACCAGGTTGTGCCACTCGACCATGCGCAGGAAGTTGAGGTAATTCTTCGTGCACCACTTGCGGAGCTGGTTGCGGCGCAGGGAGTTGCGTTCCTTGAACTCCAGTGAAGCGCGCCAGAGGGAGAGCATGGAGAGGAAGTCGCTGTCCTCATTCTTCCATTGGGCGTGGGCCTGGTCGGCCTGGGCGGCGAACTCCGCCGGGCGCTCGCGCGGGTCCATGATGCTGAGCCCAGCCACGATGACCAGCACCTCCGCCAGCGCCTTTTCGTGCTCTGCCTCCAGCAGCATGCGGCCCAGCCGCGGGTCCAGCGGCAGCCGCGCCAGGCTTCGCCCGGTGGGGGTGAGCCGCTTCTGGCGGTCGATGGCGCCGATTTCGCGCAGGGTCTTGTAGCCCTCGTTTACCAGGCGGGGGCTGGGCGGGTCCGGCAGCGGGAACTCGCCCAGCGGCGGCAGTTTCAGATCCGCCATGCGCAGGATGACCCCGGCCAGCGCGCTGCGTTTGATTTCCGGGTCGGTGAAGGCATCGCGGTTCTCGAAATCGGTCTCGGAATACAGGCGGATGCACACGCCTTCCGTCACGCGGCCGCAGCGGCCGGCGCGCTGGCGGGCACTGGCCTGCGAGATGGGCTCCACCTGCAGGCGCTGAATCTGGCGCCCGGGCAGGTAGCGTGAGATGCGGGCCTCGCCGCTGTCAATCACGTAGATGATGCCGGGAATGGTGAGGGAGGTCTCGGCCACATTGGTGGCCAGCACGATGCGGCGGCGCCCCTTGGCGGGGTGGAAGATGCGCTGCTGCTCATTGAGCCCCAGGCGGGCAAAGAGGGGGAGAATATCGGTTCGGGGCAGGTCGAGCCGCTCCAGCTCGGCGGCGCAGTCGCGGATTTCGCGCTCACCGGGCAGGAAGACGAGCACATCCCCCTTGGCATCGTACTCCGAAAGCCACTGCACAGCGCGGCACACGTGGTCGGGCTGCTCTTCCTCGATGTGGCGCGGGGGCATGTAGTGCATGTCCACGTGGTAGGTGCGGCCTTCCACATTGATAACCGGGGCCCCGCCGAAGAACTCGGAGAAGGAGCCCGCATCCATGGTGGCGGAGGAGATGATGAGCTTGAGCTCCGGGCGGCGGGCCAGCAGCAGCTTCATGTAGCCCAGCAGAAAGTCGATGTTCAGACTGCGCTCGTGCGCTTCGTCCAGGATGATGGTGTGGTACTGCCTCAGGTCACGGTCGTCCTGGGTTTCCGCCAGCAGAATACCATCGGTCATGAGCTTGAGCCGCGTATCTGCCCCGGTGCGGTCATCGAATCGCACCTGGTAGCCCACGTAGCCACCCAGTTCGCAGCCTACTTCCTCGGCAATGCGGCGGGCCACAGCCACGGCGGCCAGGCGGCGCGGCTGGGTGCAGCCCAGCTTGCCCCGGCGGCGGCCTGCCACCTCCAGCGCAATCTTGGGCAGCTGAGTGGTCTTGCCGGAACCGGTCTCGCCCACTACCACGACCACCTGGTTCTGGCGCAGGGCAGCGGCAATCTCCTCGCGGTGGCGGGAGATGGGCAGGTCCGGGTAGCGGAAGCGCGGGGCGGGGGTGGGCTCGCTCATGAAGGAGAAGAAAAATCAGAATTGTTGCACGGCACCGCCGGCGAGTCGCGATTTCTCTGCCAGGAAGACCATGCGGTGACCCACGATACTGTCCTCCAGTGTGGGGCAGCCGGGGGAGGTGCGTTCCCCGCGGAGCAGGGCCACAAAATCGAGCACGATGCTGCGGTCGCCGCCGCCGTGGGCATCGCCCTGCTGGAAGTCCGAGATATCCAGCGTGCGTTCCGTGTAGCCGCCTGGGGCTTCCGGGGCAATCAGGCGCACGTGGAAACGCTCGCGTTCGAAATCGCCGTATATCTCACCCTTGGTGCCGGTGATGTGCATCATGCGGCGTGGAGTGCTGGCCCCGCCGTTCATGGAGAATGTGCCGATGGCGCCATCGCGGAAGTGGATGAGCACGGACTGGTGGTCCACAATGTTGATGTCGCAGCGGTAGACACAGCGGCTGAAGGGGTTGTCCGGCTGCCGCAGAATGGCTTCCTTCTCTTCATCCGTAGTGGGGTTGCTGTGCGTGTCGTGCCACACGTTGTTGGCCCAGCGCATGGGGTGTTCAATATAGAGACGGCGTGAGGAGTAGGGACAGTCGCGCTCCAGCGGGCAGTTGTTCAGGCAGTGTGTGCCGGCGCCCTCCGGGGCTTTTTCTTCTTTGAACTGGATGACACTGCCCACGCTGGAGATGGTGGCGGGCACGTTGTCGCCCATGAGCCAGGACATGATGTCCAGGTCGTGGCTGCACTTGGAAAGCAGCATGCCGGAACCGCAGATTTCCTCGCGGGCATACTTGCCGCGCACAAAGGAGACGGATTCGTGCTGGTAGCCCACCTGGTTCGTCATGTGGATATGGATGACATCGCCGATGGTACCGAGGGCAATCACGCGACGCAGCGCGCGGTAGAATGGGGTATAGCGCAACACGTGGCACACCATTACCTTCCGCGCGTGTTCGCGGGCGCAGGAGATGATGCGCTGGCCTTCCTCATCGTTCAGGGCATAGGGCTTTTCCAGCAATAAATCATAGCCGTGGCGCAGAAGGGGCAGAGAGGTCTCCACATGCAGCCGGTCCATGGTGCAGTTGATGGCGGCATCGGCAAACCTGGGCACGGCTACCAGTTCTTCCACGGTGGCGAAACAGTGGGCATCCGGCAGGTCGAACATGAGCTGTGCCTGCCTGACGCGCTCCGGGTTGATATCTACCACGCCGACAATGCGAAGCAGTTCCGGGTTGGTGAGAGCTACGGCGGAGTATATGGAGGCCCGCCCGCCCATGCCCACAATGATGACACGGAGAGGCTGCCGGTTCGGTTCCTGTGCGTCGGTGCTCATGCGCGTTATTTACCCCAGCGGCGGGTGATGCCGCTGTAGGAATCGATGCGGCGGTCGCGGAAGAAGGGCCAGATGCGGCGGTGTGCTTCGAGCGAGGCTAAATCAACATCGGCATAGAGAATGGTGCGTTCCTTTACCGGGGCCTTGGCCACCACCTGGCCGCAGTAGTCGGCCACGAAGCTCTGCCCCCAGAAGGTGGTTTCGCCCTCCACCCCGCAGCGGTTCACGGCGCACACGTAGCAGCCATTGGCCACAGCGTGGCCGCGTTGCACGGTTTCCCAGGCGCAGTGCTGGGCGGTATAGAGCTCTTCTTCACCGGGAATCCAGCCGATGGCGGTGGGATAGAACAGGATTTCTGCGCCCTCCATGGCGGTAAGTCGGGCGGCCTCCGGGTACCACTGGTCCCAGCAGATGAGCACGCCGATGCGCCCGAAACGCGTCTCGAAGCACTTGTAGCCCAGGTCACCGGGGGTGAAATAGAACTTTTCCTCGAAGCCCGGGTCCTGCGGGATGTGCATCTTGCGGTACATGCCCAGGAAAGAGCCATCCGCATCGATGACCCAGGCGGTGTTGTGGTAGAGCCCGGTGGCGCGTTTTTCGAATCCCGCGGCCACGATGACCACCCCCAGTTCGCGGGCCAGGGCGCAGAGCTCATCCGTCCATTCCCCGGGGATGGGGTCGGCGGTGTTGAAGAGTTCGCAATCCTGCGTGCGGCAGAAATAAAGGGTGGTGCACATCTCCTGCGTGCACACTATCTGCGCGCCGCCGGCAGCGGCTTCGCGGATAGCGAGCACCTGGCGGCGCTTGTTTTCGGCTGGGTCGGCTACGGCCTCCTGTTGAATCAGGGCAATCCTCGGCATGGGGCGGAGTATACCATATATCCGCACAACGTGCAAGCCCGCGTGCGCGTAATTACGCGCGGACGCTCCAAATGTTGGTGGGATGCTGGCGGAATACGAATCATGCAAAATGCGGCATGGGGGTGTTTTTGCCCTTGATTTTTATGCGGGTGGGTGGTATGGTGCGGCGCATGGCTACTGATAAGAAGATCACGATGAAGACCAGCAAGGGCGATATCAACCTCACGGTGTTCGCTTCCAAGACTCCTATGACCGCCGCCAGTTTCCTGAATCTGGCCAGCAAGGGGTTCTATAATGGTCTGACCTTCCACCGTGTGATTGCGGATTTCATGATTCAGGGTGGCGACCCTGAGGGCACCGGCTGCGGTGGCCCCGGCTACAAGTTTGATGATGAATGCCGCCCGGACCTGAAGTTCACGAAGCCCGGTCTGCTGGCCATGGCGAATGCCGGCCGCACCTGGACGGGGCAGGGCACGAATGGTTCCCAGTTCTTCATCACCCACGTGCCCACGGAGTGGCTGAACGGTAAGCACACGATTTTCGGTGAGGTGCTTTCTGCTGCTGACCAGGATGTGGTGAACGCTGTGCGCCAGGGCGATAAGATTGTTGCCATCGAGATTCACGATGACTGCGCCGACCTCTTCGAGGAGCAGGCTCGCAACATCGAGCGCTGGAACAGCATGCTTAAGAAGTAAAGGCTTTTTACCCACGCAGACACCGCAGTTTCGGCGGTGTCTGCGTTTTCTGTATACCCCCGGCTCATGGTTTTTGCTGTTCAGGACCTGCATATTGAATTCGGCCCGCGAGTGCTGTTCGATTCGCTTTCCTTTGTGGTGGAGCAGGGGGACCGCATTGCTTTTGCCGGGCAGAACGGCGCGGGAAAATCCACGCTGATGAAGTGCATCGTGGGTGCGCAGGAGCCGGACCGCGGCAAGGTGCTGCTGCCGAAGCATACGCAGGTGGGCTACCTGCCGCAGGATGGTATTCATATTTCCGGTGCTCCGCTGCTGGATGAGGTGCTGGGCAGTGTGGGTAATATCGTGGAGCTGCAGCAGGTGGTGGATGAGCTCTCTGCCGACCTGCAGCAGATGGATTCTGCCGCGCCGGAGTACAAGGATACACTGGAGGAAATAGGCCGCCTGGAGCTGATTCTGCAGGACCGCGATGCCACGCGGCTACGCCCTCGCACGGAGTCCATTCTACGCGGGCTGGGTTTTGCGGATAAGGATTTTACGCGTGATTGCGGTGAGTTTTCCGGTGGCTGGCAGATGCGCATTGCGCTGGCCAAGCTGCTGCTGCAGGAGCCGGAGGTGCTGCTGCTGGACGAGCCGAC
>JAGBDZ010000050.1 GCA_017937215.1 Akkermansia sp.
CACCACTTATATGATGAGATTTTGGTATAGTACACCCCGCAAGCATCAGCTAAAATGCTTGCGGGGTGTTTTAGTTACTAAACTCTGGGGTAGCTATCCAGATAGGCAACCAAGTGTCCCGTCACCACAACTCTTCAAGAGTCATAGCGAGCAAACGCTGTTTGCCTGACCCCATGCTCCGTAGTTCGAACGATTGCAAGATACACCAAGTGACTGTTAGCAGCAGTCAAGCAGTGATATCGAATTTATAAGTACGCACGTTAACGAAGCAGAAGACACCAGAGGTAACACACAACAAAGACATACTATCATGACCAAACGACAAAGTAAAGATGTTGCTGTATATGCAGGAGCCGATATCAGCAAGGACACCATCGATATCAGCTACCATTTCGGTGACAAACTCATTATTGACAAGATTGCTAACAATGAGCAGGCAATCAAACGGTTCGTCAGGACGATGAAAATGGAGAAAGGAGCAGTTCCCCATTTCATACTGGAACCTACAGGGCATTATTCTCAAACGCTTTACAGGACGTTACGAGATATGAAGGTGAGATTTACCCAACTGAATCCGAGATTATCACGTCAGTTTGCCGGATTTACCGGAGTAATGGAAAAGACTGATAAGAAGGATGCACAAGTACTGGAAGATTACGGTCGGTTATTAAACCCCAAACCAACAATTCCGGAGGAAGATATACAGATGGAACTGCATGATCTTTACGTCCTGCGCAACGCCCTTGCAAAGGAGCGGGGAGAATGGAAACAACGAAAGCATCAACATAAGAGGGGAATCCCCAAGCGTTTCGTAGAAAGGGTAAGCAAGGCTTTAGATAAGGAAATAGCAGCACTGGATGATACGATAGAACAACAAGTCAAAAGCTTGGAAATCTACAAAGCCATCTATGAAGAAGTGGTGAAAATTGTAGGCGTAGGTCGTAATACAGCGTGCGCAATTTTGTGTCTGTTGCCGGAGATTGGCTTTTTGAACAGCAATAAAATCACTAAGCTTGCGGGTCTGGCGCCAATCCCGAATGAGAGCGGAACGTCTGTTAAGAAAACGGCTCATACTCGGGGAGGCAGAAAAAACGTACGTACAGCCCTATATATGCCTTGCATGGTCGCATGTCGATGTAATCCTGTACTACGCCCCTATTACCAAAGAATAAGAGAACGTAAAGGAGGGAAAGGTGTTAAAGGCTCCGGAGCTATTGCTCTGACAGCCTGCATGAGGAAATTGCTCATACACATCAACTCAGTGGCAAGGATTGTCCGTGAGAAGATGCAACGGAACGTTGCCGCCGTGGGGTGTGGGGAGGCTGCGCAAGCCTCCCCATGCAGGTAGAGAGTGCCGCAGAGAGGGATCCAAGGGAGAGAGCGAGAAGCTCTCTCCCTGGTCAAAGGGGGTAAGGGGGAAGCGAAGCATCCCCCTGGCATAGTAGTCAAGTGAGCGACTGCTCCTGCTCATGAGACAAAAGCCCCCCAATGTTCAGCTCCCAGAAAAACAGATTCCGGGAGCTCAAGACTTATGGTTTCAAAATTTGCACAATTTTGTATGACACAAAGCACGATTGCTCGCTATGGGTATGTCGCCCATTTCATGGGCTCGGAATTCCGTTCGCCTGCGGCTCACCAACTGCTCGCCAAATTCCAATTTGTTGATTAGTTTCGAGTTTTTAGAAGTTACCACATGGTATTCACCTGCACGCGGAAGGTGGATTCTGCCTCGTAATGGGGCGGCGCGGCGGCGTAAAGAGTATGAATTCCGGGTTTGAGGTGGGCATACCACTTGCCGTTGCGACACTCCACGCGCAGGGTCGGGCTGTGCCAGGTGGTGGCGGCGGGCGGCAGGGTTGATTTCAGCTCGACCAGAGCGCCGGAGTGCGGGAGGGTGGGTTCCAGGGTCAGGGTGCTGCCGTTGGCCGGGATGAGGATGGCCGGCGGGCGCGTATCCGCCTGGGTATCGGCCAGGGCATACAGGTGCTTCAAGGAGCTGGAGGCATACCACTCTGCATAGCGGGAATCGAGAATGGCGCGGCCATCCGCATCGAAACACCCGCGAGGGAGCTGCTGCAAATCCTCAGCGGTGGCCAGTTCTGAGCGGCGGCTGGTGGGCGGCGTGGCCGGGGTGGCCAGGCTGCCGGTGCGTCGGTCAATCTCTACCCGGCGCAGCGAATCCGGCATCTCCGGGAAGGTCGCGGGCGTCTCCCGGTGCAGCAACTCGAACACACGGTGGAAGATGGGACCGGCTCCGCTCACCCCGCTGATTTCCTGCATGGGCGACTGGTCAAAATTACCCACCCATACACCCACGGTGTATTCTGCAGTGAAGCCCACGCACCAGTTATCGCGGAAATTGGAGGAAGTCCCCGTCTTGGCCGCCACGCGGAAGGGAAATCGCAGGTTCGGAGCCGGACCGAAGGAAGGCACGCGGGCCTCGGTGTCGCTCAGCACATCGGCCAGGCGGTAGCAGTCATGCGGCGGCAGCAGTTCCGCGTTTTTTTCCTCCCTCAGCGGCAGCCGCGTCTGCAAAGGCAGCATCGTACCCTGCCGCGCCAGCACCGAGTAGGCCTGCACCAGTTCTCGCAGGGTGATATGCGCGTTGCCGATAGCCAGACCCAGGCCGTAATTCTGCGCTGTTCCCGGCAACTCGAAGCCCAGTGCGCGCAGCAGGTCCATGCACTCCTGCACGCTTCCGTAGCGGTTCAGCGCCTCCATGGCCGGGATATTCTGCGAGCAGGCCAGCGCCTGGCGGATGGAGATGGGGCCCATGTAGTGCTCCTCGTAATTTCCGGGTGCCTGCACCCCATCCGCGCTGCGGTAGAGGGTGGGCACATCCGGCAGCACCGTGCCGGGCCAGGCCCCGTGACGGAAGGCCATGAGGTACACAAAAGGCTTGAGCGTGGAACCCGCCGAGCGCGGCGTGGCGGTACCATCCAGCGCGCCGCCGCGCTCACTTTCCGGGCAGGCGGCGGGCAGCGCCACCAGCACCTCGCCCGTGCGGTTATCCGCCACCACCACGGCAGCCTGGGAAACATTGCGGCGCTGTAAGCGCTCCACTTCCTCGCGGGCAATGGTAGCGCAGCGGCTCTGCAGCGTGGCATCCAGCGTAAGCTGCCCGGGAACTCCGCCCGCTGCCGCAGGGGCATTGATACTGCGGGGCTGCACGCCGAGCGGGGCGGTCATGTCCTCCCCCAGACGCAGCAGAATCAGGTTGCGGCGCTTGAGAGCAGCCTGCGGATGCCGCACGGGGTTGAGCTGCGTGGGCGATTTCACCAGCGCTACCAGCAAGGCAGACTCCGGTGCAGTCAGTTCCCCAGCCCCCTTGCCAAAATAAAAGCGGGCGGCAGTCTCGGCGCCGCGGCACATATTGCTGAAATCCGCCCGGTTCAGGTAGGCTCGCAGCAGTTCCTCCTTGCTGTGGGTCATTTCCAGGCGGCGGGCCTGCAGCATCTCGCGCAGCTTGGAGCGCAGATTCCGCGGCGCGGGCGGGCTGTACATCTTGGCCACCTGCATGCTGATGGTGCTGGCGCCGGATTTGCCCTGCCCGCTAAGCTGCTGCCAGGTGGCGCGCAGCAGCGCCAGAGCATCCACCCCGCCGTGCGAATAAAAGCGCTTGTCCTCCGCCGCCAGCAGGGCGCGCACCAGTTGCGGCGGCAATTCCTCCAGCGGCTGGCAGCGGTAGCCATCCTCCCCGGGCACGTACCCCAGCAAGTCGCCATGACGGTCGAGCACGCGGGCATCCCCCGGCGGCGTGAGCTGCGGCAGCGGCACGCAGAGCGGCAGCAGCCAGTATGCCGCCGCAGCAGTGCCCAGCAGCACTCCTGCGGCGGTCAGCACTTTGAAACGCAGCTTCACCGCGGTGCCACCTCAAATTGCTGCGGAATGCTCAGGCCATGCACCTGCGGGCGGTACATGAGCTCCACCTTGGCGCCGGGGGCTGTCACGCGGCCACTGCGCACCACGCGGGCCACATAGCTCACCTGCAACTTGCCGCGGTTGTTCCAGTTATCCACGAAGACGCGCACGCGGTCCTTCAGGAACTCGCGGTGGCTCACGGTCGAGGACTGCCACCACAGGCGTCCGGAGTTCTCACTGAGCCCGGCGGGAAGCCCTTGGCTGCCCAGCTCCGGGTCCACTGCTTCGAAGGCAGCGGGCAGGCGGTCCTCCAGCACCACATAGCGCAGGTTGCTGCCGGCGGAAGTGGCCGTGGCATTCAGCGTCACGCGCACCACATCGCCCACGCGGAAGGAACCCACGGGCTTCCAGCTGCCATCCGGCTGCAGGGCTTCGTAGCGACGCTGCACGGCAAAGCCCTTGTCCACCACCTGTTCAGGCTGCACATGCTTGAGGTACCCCTCCGCCTTGCCGTACACATACACCGGGTTCTTCTCCACCTTGAAGGGAACCATGGTGGAGCTGGCCAGCAGGGCGTACTGCTGCGGGGTGGCTGCCGTCACCGTCTCGCCATTCAGCAGGGCCTTGGTCTCGCGCTGGCGGCTGGCCACCACATAGCGGGCCACGCTCAGCGTCATCCACGCATTGCGCCAGGTGGAATACTGTCCGGCTTCGTCCAGCACATAGCGGCGCAGCATCTCGGCTGTGGCGGGAGATTTCGGGGCTTCCTCCACCGCCAGCAGGCACTGCAGGGCGCGCAGCGGCGGCAGGTGGTAATCACCATCCCCGGTTGCCTTGGTGGCCTGTGCCTTCTTCTTGAGCCCGGCGGCCTGCTTGTGCTTCAGCACACGGGCGGCAAGCGCCAGCGACCAGCGCTCCTGGGCAGAAAGCGGCTTGCTCTGGTTTTCCACCCGCTTCAGCACCTTATCCAGGTGTCTGGTCTCCAGATTGCCGGTCAGGGCCAGGCCCACCAGGGCCATATAGGGGCGGGAGCCCGCGGCATCCAGCGCATTCGACAGGTCACGTTTGTCGCGGAGTTCGTTGCCGATACCCATCAGCAAGCGCACCATGGAAACATAGGGCGAGAACTCGCAGGCTTCAGCACCGCCGTCCCAGTAGGTGTAGCCGCCGTTTTCGTTATCGTAACGCCCTTTCTTGAGAGCCCGGCGTGCCAGGCGGGAATCCACATCCGCCAGCACTTCCGCCACGTTCTTACCCTCCGGGAAGCTGATACCCAGGGCCGCCTTGAGTTCCTGGTGGTAAATCCAGGGGATGGCGGTGGAGCTGAGCTGCTCACTGCAGCCGTAGGGATAGGTGAAGAGATACTGCAGCGGGTAGCCGATACCCCCCAGCGGATTCGTGGTAAAGCTCACCTCCACCTTGGCATCCGGGCGGAAATCGCCGCGCATCCACTGGCTCAGGTTCCCGGTCTGGCCGGGCTGAATCACGGCGCTGAAATCCTGGCGGATGTAGGGCATGGGCGGCACGGCATCGAAGCTCAGCTGCACGCCATCCGAGCATCGGGCCAGCATGCTGCCATGGGGGGCTGTCTCAGCCTGCACCACCCACTGCAGTTTCACATTGCCGGTGCGGTTCACCTTGATGGGAAAATGCACCGTGACCGGGGCATCCCCCTGCAGAGTGACAATCTGGTGGCGCTGCGGCAGCTGCACATTCTGCCCACCCATGGCCACAATCCAGCGGATGGGAGCACCGTTGGCCGCCTCGGGCAGCTCGGAAGGCAACATACTCAGCGTCACCGGCAGCATCAGTTCATCGCCCTCGGCGGCGCTCATGGGGGCGGCGGGCTCCAGCATCACCGGCTTGGTCACGTGATAACCGGCTTCGCCGGAGCCGAACTTGTCCCCCGCTGCGGCCACAGCCATGAGGCGGTAGCGCGTGAGGGTATCAGGGTTGGCATAAGTGGCGGAGAAGCGGCCCTGGGCATCGGTCTTCACCGAGGAAAGCCAGAGTGCGCAGGGACTGAAGTTCTGTCGCAGGTAGGCAGCGGCAGAATCGGAGACATCGCCCGAGCCCATCATCTCATCTTCCCCGCCACCGCCGATGAATACGCCCTTGTTGCCGAAATAGCGGCTGCCCAGGTTCTCGCTCACCAGCTGACCAAGGCCGGAGAAGGTGCCCACGCAGTGACCGCGGCCGTCCATGCTGTAGAAATGGCGGATGGGATCCGGCAAGTCATACCCCATCACCTGCAGGGTGCCTTCATCCTCCGCAAAGAGAGTCACCTCGGCATTCGCCACCGGTTTTCCGGAGGCATCAGTAATCACGCCGCTCACCTGGCAGGGTTCACCCGGCAGCAGGGACTGCTGCGGAGCCTGGAGCTGCACTTTCAGCTTCTTTTCCGCGGGTTCCACCCGCACCAGGCAGGTTCCCATCTTGAGCAGAGGCTTGCCATCGGCTCCGCGGGCACCGGCATTCTGCACCAGACTCACGCTCACATACACGCCAGGCGCATCCGCGCCCTCCAGCGGCACTTCAATCACCGGGTTGGACACCGTCACCTTGCGGCGCAGGTGGCGCAGCACCTTGCCGCGTTCCACCGTCACCAGCAACTCGGCATCCACCGGGGTCTGCACCAGCACACGCGCCGTCTCGCCTGGATTGTAAGAATCCTTTTCGGGCAGCAGCACCAGCCCGGTATCTCCCATGTATTCCCAGGGTGAGACGTCATCACCCCATACGTAGTGGCGGGTGGCGCTGTAAAACTCGCGACCCTCGGCGTCGCGGCCGCGCAACTCCACATCGTAGCGCCCTGCCCCCTCCACCGGGATTTCCAGCTTCTGCGGGGTGCCGGTCAGCTGCACCGGAATCCGGCGCTCTGTGTTTTCATCTGCCGCGTTGCGGATAGCCGATTTGAAGACTGAGCCGTAGCGGTACGGGCGGAACACCGTGCGTTTCACCGTAAGCTCTGCCGCCAGCGGCTTACCATCCCACGCGGCGCCATCGGGTTTGACCGCTACCAGCTCCACCGGCATCGTGCCGCCGACCGAGGCCAGCAGCGATTCCGGGCGGATACCGCCATACACCGCAGCGGGGTGCATGGTCTGCTCCTGCACGCTGCGCACGCTCAGCTCGTTGCCGTTGGTCACCGTAGTGGTGGCCACCACATGCAGGGCCCCGGGCTTGTCCGACTTGGGCAGCGTGAAGTTCACGCTCCCCCGCCCGGCATCGTCCAGCGTGCCGCTCTGCGAATCATACTCCTTCTCCGCCCAGGAGCCGTGGCCGCCGTAGCATTCCTGGTAATAAGCCCAAGCGGTGTCCGTATAATCAGCAAAGCGGAATCCCTCCCACTGCGGCTGGCGGGGGTGGAAATTGCGGGGCTGGGAAACAATCAGCCAGTCCACCCTGCCCCGGGCCACCGGGGTGGTGGTGAAGTTCGTGGCCCTGGCCTCCACTTTCGCCAGTCCCTTGGCCGCATCGATACTCAGGGAGCTTTCCACCTCGAACTCATTGCGGCGGAATTCCTTGCAGGCAAGAGAAATGCCAGCCGTGCGGCTCAGGCAAACCCACTTGGAAGCCTTACCCTTCAACACGGCCTTATCCGGACTCGTCTCATTGTCATCGCCCTTGTACACCAGGGTGAATCGCACAGAGTAATCACCCACGGCATTCATGGGTGCATCCACCGTGAAACTGCCGTTATCCTCCAGCTTCACCGGCAGGGTAGCCACCTTTTCGCTGCCGTTATACAGCTCTGCCGTGATGCTTTCCACCTCAGGCAGCAGGATTTCGTTATTCTTCACCCAGCGGATGAGCCCCTTCACGTGTGCCTTTTCACCGGGGCGGTACAGCGAGCGGTCGCTGAAGAGATATACCAGCGGCTCCGGCAAATCTGCCGGGCAGATTCCCTCCTCCATCAATGCCTTATTCTGCCAGGTGTTGCCCTGGTTCGCTTCCCAATCCATCTTCCTGATCTCATGGCTCAGGATGACACTGTCATCCGCCGTGCAAAGCTGCAGGAAGCGAGTCTCTGCCGGAAAATCGCCCTGCACCAGTCCATTCTTCACCGGGAGCTCGCCCAGCGTATCTCCCTCGGCATCCAGCAGACGCAATGTGGCATCCTGCACCTCGCCCGCGGTGCTCAGGTGGTAGGCCCAGCCGAACAGGTGGCGGCCATTCGTCTTCCAGAGCAGTCCCAGGTCCGTCACCTGCACCAGGCCCTGGTTCATGCAGGGGTGCTTGCTCTTGCGCATCGGGTCGCCCTCCACCTCGACCATATAGAAACCGCCCACCGGCTGGCCGGGGAACAGCTCAGCCAGCGGCAGGTTGATTTCCGAATCCAGCGAGGCCGGCAGCTCCTTCTCCACCGATGCCAGCACGCCGGGCAGGTCATCGGTATCGATGCGGTTGTCATCAAAGTCCTTGTCATCCAGCTTCGCTTCCACGCGGGCGTCGTGACGGGCTTCTTCATCGTTCCAATCAAGGCGTTCGCCGGTGTAGCGCGTGCCATAATCGGTGAGCAGGCGCACGGCGTCCTCTGCCTCGCCGCGCAGTTTCCAGAGGCGGATTTTACCACCCTTCACGCGACCATAGCGGCAGCGGATGGTGGTACTGCCACGCAGCTGCATCTGGCTGGCGCACACATCGGTATAGATATACGGAGCCTTGGGGCGCAGAGCGGTCACATCCTCCGGCACCTCAGGACGATTCGCCTCATCAACCGGCACCACAGCTTCGTACAGCCCCACCGTGCGCAGCTTGAATTCCTGAGCCCCGCTGTCGTACAGCAGAGTCATGCCGGTGCTGCCCGGCTTCACGCTGCCATCCGGCAGGCGCACATCGCTCACATGGATTTTCTGCGGGGTGATGACAACCTCCTGCCCGTCCACCTGGGCGCGCAAGGCGCCATCACGCCACTCCATCTTCTGGTATTCGGGGGCTGTGGCATCTGCCGGCACCAGCCCCCACTCAAACTGGCGGACGAGCGCTTCGGGCGTGGTGGCAGCGGCGGGCATGTCGAGCTTCAGCTCCAGCTCATACTTACCGGGGGCCTTGTAGGTATTGGTCACCACATGCTTCCACTCGCGACTCTTCAGCAGAACGATATTTCCGGGGCCGAAGCATTCTTCCTCATCATCCCAGCGCAGCCCCGGCATGCGGACGATTACGCCACCTTCACTCAGGGCTCCGGGCAGCTCCAGTACCCAGGTGTTCGGAACCAGCTCATCCTGCGGCAGCTTGGTGGCGGCCTCGCGGTCTTCATCACCCACCTGGTACCCGGTGCAGCTCCTGAAGGCATCCCAATCTGCCACGGCATCGGCCACCGTAGCCGGGCGGCTCACCACCGGGTAGCGCTTGCCACCCAGCTCGTAGAACATAACGGCCAGGCGGGATTTCAGAATATCGGCATACTTCTCCTCATCGGCACGCAGGAACACGTTTCCGTTATCGCAGCGCCCGGTGGAATAACCGTAGAAATAGCGAGTCGTCGCCAGCTTCTTCACCAGCGGGGGAATCGGTTCGCCCTTCAGCCCCTTCACCCCCGCCGGCACCTCCAGGGTGAATACCTCCAGCACCGGCAGCTCGCGCACCGGCTTTATCTGCAGCATGGACGTGCTCTGCCACACCGCGGACATGGCATCCGCATGGCTCAGCTTCACCACACCGGGCTTCACCGGCTTGCCCACCTCCTCCGCAGGCACCATCGGCACCGGGAAACTCACGCTGATGGTGAAGTCTTCCGTCATGGCGCCGTAGTACCGGGGGAGCTCCACCTCCGGCACAGGCAGAGCCGCCGCTGTTTCTGCCGCAGGAGCCGCCATCACCTGGTGCGGCACCACGCCACCCAGAGCAAGCAAGGAAAGAGTACAGGCTAACGATGTTTTCATCATCATAAAGGGATAGGGTTATACAAGCATAGGCGTTTCTTGGTGATGACTTTATTGCATTAAATCATCATTCGAGATATTTCTTTCATACTCTACCAATCCACTGCCGTATTCACAAGCCTAAAAAACGGCTTATTTCATTTTCCTGCGTTCTTGACAAAGCAATGCTTATCAGTACAATGCCCCTATGGAACACCTCAACCGGAAAAAGCTCAACAAACGCCTGTTGGATGCCGCAAAGGAGGGAAAATGGAGTATCATTCTCGAAGCGCTGAACGCAGGGGCGGATATCAATGCGCGGAACAGGGACGGATGGACACCGCTGATGCTGGCCATTGATAACCACCACTGGTATGAGGTCAAAAAACTGGTTGAACATGGTGCCGATGTGCTGGCGGCAGCGAAGGACGGCACCACCGTCACCATGCTGGGGGCGGCCTCCGGACTGTTCGAATGCGTTCCCCTGCTGCCCGAAGCCATAAACACGCGGGATAAAACCGGTGAGGATGCCCTCATGTACGCCGCGCGGAAAGGACGCGAGGAAAGCGTCCGCAGGCTGCTGGCAGCGGGAGCAAAGCCCACCAATCGGGACAACTCCGGGCAGACAGCGCTGCAAAGGCCCGATAACGTTTCCCTATAATTTATCGGGCAGATTGTTTCTTAATTTCACGGAATCACTGCGATACAGAGGCACACCAACAACAGGATGGCCACTCCCACCGTCAATCCGCGAAGAGCTGAGCTACCAACAGCCAGCCCCAGCAACGGCCAGAGATTGAGATACACAACCAGCGCAAAAAGCCCGATGCCATGAAAGGTTCGCAGTGAAATATCCGTGTACAACCCGACATCCACGTGGTCTATATAACTCGCCGGTGCCTTACCCAGATTAGCACAGGCACCGGGTTCCGCCATATCCAGCACATTGCCCCGTTGGCGACCCAGCAGGGAGACCTCAGCCCCGGAGCGCAACAGCGCGAGGCGCTCGTCCCCGGCTTCCACCCAATCCACGCCGGGGGTGTTGATGGCAAAATAACCGAATGGCGACTGCCTGAACGTATGCAGGCCCTGCACCTGTCGGGCCCCCAGTTGCAGATTACCGGCATAAGCAATGGTCGTATGCTTCTGAACCTCAATCACACCGGTGTACGTACCCAGATTTCCGGCACTCAGCGATTCATCCGTACAAAGCGCCCCGGTCACCCGCACCAGGCGCCCCTCCAGGGCCGGGTCGATTGACTCTGCACTCGCCGTATACACCCGCTCGCTCTGCCAGTAATTCTTCAGCAGCTCACCCCACATGGACAGCAGCGCCAGCATCAGCAGCATGAGCAAACCACCCAGCACCACCACCACAGGCCGCAGCAATGCCCAGAGCATGCTCCCCGCCACTCGAGTTTTTTCCTGAATATGAGCCATGGGTATTTATCTACCTTTCCTTAAAATCAAACTTCATCTCCGCCCCTTTTTACTGCGGCGGCCCTGGCCGCGGGGGCTGGAGCGCCCCTGCCGCTGCGGGCGGGGTCGCTCTCGCAGAGCACGGCGCAGCCAGGGCAGGCCAAAGTGCATCCCGAGCCAGATGGCTGCTACCACCACCAGGGCCAGGGCTTCCAGCATATACTCGAAGTCGAGAGACCTGCGCACCTCTTCCGGCAGCAG
Source organism: Akkermansia sp. (assembly GCA_017937215.1). GTDB lineage: Bacteria > Verrucomicrobiota > Verrucomicrobiia > Verrucomicrobiales > Akkermansiaceae > Akkermansia. Next base: position 11,409 of record JAGBDZ010000050.1, read on the forward strand.
CAGGAGGAAGGGCACCACCACCATAAGCCCGCAGATGAGGACACAGCCCTCAAAAAGCTCGCTGTTCCAGAAGGCGCCATCCTCCGCCTTATCATCATAGCAGCAGGCCAGCAACACCAGCCCCAGAAGCCCCAGAATAACCACCAACACCCCCAGCGCCCAGGGTTTCACCCCGGCCGCCAGTATCATGGGAGAGAATTGAGAGATTATGTCCATTGTTCCAAATCTTCCAGGGCGGTTTCAAATCCCTGCGCGGCGGAAAGCTCCAGCAGGTGGCGAGCTTCTGCTTTATCCGGCTTCAATCCGAAATCACCATCCCGATACGCCACCCCCATGCGCCACTGCGCATCGGCATTCCCCGATTCAACGGCTTTGGTATACCAATGCAAAGCCAGAGTCGCATCTGCCGGCACGCCAACGCCCAGCTCGTAGCAACAAGCCAGGTTATACTGAGCCCGAGAGTCATTCAGATGCGCCGCGCGACCGTACCAATACGCAGCCAGAGCTGCATTCTGCACCACGCCATCCCCCTGGTCATAGCAATAACCCAGCCGATTCTGAGCCTCGCTCGAATTCCGTTCTGCCGCGCGACGATACCACTGCACCATGAGTACCTTATCTGCCGGCAACCCGATACCATATTCATACATTCGCCCCAGATTAGCCATAGCCTGGCAATCCCCCTGTTCAGCAGAGCGGTGGTAAAGCATCAATGCGTGCTGCAAATCCTGCTCCACGCCGGAACCTTCTTCATAGGCAGCACCCAGGTCATTCATCGAGGCAGCGTGCCCCTGTGCGGCAGCCTTGCGCCACCACTGCACTGCCTTTTCCGCGCCCTCGGGCTCCAGGTCACACAAGCAGCCTATCACATGCTGAGCTGCGGCGTCACCGTCTTCTGCCAGAGTCCTCAACTCCTCAAAGGGCAAATCCCACAAATCCGAGACAGCATTCATCGCCGGTGCTTCCGTTTAGGTTCAAACTTCTTGAAGTTCATGAAATAGAGCGCGGCAAGCAGCCAATGCACAAAGCAGGCAACTCCCAGAATGCCGCGCCACAATCCGGATTCAGCCGACAGCGAGGGAAGGAGCATCAGCACTGCAAAAATGAACATGAGCGGATACGGCCCATGCCCATCGAACTTACCCTCGCGCAGCCGGGTAAAGAGCATGACGGACAAGCCGCCACAGCCCAGCAGAAACAGGGTGATGGCGGCTCCGGTGCTCATTTTTCGTAAAGCACGTGGGTGAAGCCCGCGAACTCCTGCTGCGGGGTGCGCGTGGCAAAGTGCTGCGCGAACTCCGGGAACCAGGTATCCACCTCGTGCGAGCCCTGCACTTCAGACACATGCAGACGCTGCATCAGCGGCAGCATCTGCGCATAGAGCTGAGCACCGCCAATCACCATGATTTCCGGGTTCTGGAGCTCCAGCGTTTCCAGCTGTGCCAGATCTGTGATGACCACTGCACCCTCGGCCACATAGTCGGCATTGCGGGTGAGCACGATATTCTGGCGGCCCGGCAGCGGGCGGCCCAGGCTTTCCCATGTCTTACGCCCCATGAGGATGGGGTGCCCCATGGTGAGGCGCTTGAAGAGCTGCATATCCTCCTTCAGGCGCCAGGGGATGCCGTTGTTCAGGCCAATGCCGCGGGCGGCATCCATGGCCACCACTCCTGAGAAGCAGATACTCATACCGAAACAGCGGCTTTGATATGCGGGTGCGGGTCGTAGTTCTCCAGCGTGAAGTCGGAGAAGTCGAAACCGTCAATCTCCGTCACGGCGGGATTGATGCGCATGACGGGCAGCGGGCGGGGCTCGCGGCTCAGCTGCAGGCGAGCCTGGTCCAGGTGATTCTTGTAGAGGTGCAGGTCGCCGTAGGTGTGCACAAACTCGCGGGCTTCATAGCCGCAGACCTGCGCCACCATCATGAGCAGCAGCGCATAGCTGGCAATGTTGAAGGGCACGCCGAGGAACAAATCGCAGCTGCGCTGGTAGAGCTGCAGGCTCAGGCCGTGCTTCTCGCCCTCTTTCTGCGCAGGAATCACGCAGAACTGGAACAGGCAGTGGCAGGGGGGCAGAGCCATGCCGTCCACCTCGGCCACGTTCCAGGCGCTCACCAGGTGGCGGCGGCTCCAGGGGTTATTCTTCAGACCGTCAATCAGCTTGGCAATCTGGTCGATACTGCCACCTTTGCCATCCGGCCAGGCGCGCCACTGGCTGCCGTACACCGGGCCCAGGTCGCCGTTTTCATCGGCCCACTCATCCCAGATGCTCACACCGCGCTCCTGCAGCCAGCGCACATTGGTGCTGCCCTTCAGGAACCAGAGCAATTCATAAATGATGGAACGCAGGTGCAGCTTCTTGGTGGTCAGGCAGGGAAATCCCTCGCGCAAATCACAGCGAATCTGCCGCCCGAACACACCGATGGTGCCGGTGCCGGTGCGGTCTTCCCTGCCCACACCATTGGTGAGCACATCATCAAGCAATGACAAATATTGATGCATAGCCGGATTGGATTGACTATTGACGATTGACTATTGACGATTGACTATTGACGATTGAGAAATTCCCTGCGGCTCCGCCGCAGCTGACTTTTCTACTTCGTAAATCGTACTTCGTAATTCCCATTTAATCAGAGCGCGAGAGCGCTTCTGATTAAGGTGGCCCACTTCTCGGCCTTTTCGGCGAAGCTCAGTTCGGGGTCCTTGTAAAGAATACCGCGGGAAACATTGATGGTGGGCGGAGCCACGCGGGTGCCACCGGTGAGGGCGGAAAGGTCACCACCCTGGGCACCCAGGCCGGGCACCAGCAGAGGAGCATCCGGCAGGTCGGTGAGAATCTGGCTGTTGGCATTGGTCAGGCCCACCACCATGCCCACTTCCGTGGCGCTGTTCTCAGCGATGGAGCGGGTCACCATATCGCCCACAAGCTGGTAAACCTTGCGGCCATTGGCCAGCACCTGCTGCTCCACATCCACGGAGCCGGGGTTAGTGGTCACGGCCAGCAGGTAGACAGCCTTGCCGGGGCGGTCCAGGAAAGGCTCCAGAATGTCGTAACCCATGAAAGGATTAAGCGTCACGGCGTCCACATCCATGCGGTCGAAGTAGGCCTGGGCGTAGTACTTCTGCGTCTCGCCGATATCGCCACGCTTGGCATCCAGAATCACGGGGATATCCTTGGGCATATCGGGCAGCAGTTCCTCCAGCATCTTGAGACCGGGCAGTCCCATAGCCTCGAAATAGGCAATATTGGGCTTGTAAGCAGCGGCGTAGGGGGCGGTCTCTTCCACCACCTTGCGCAGCCAGTCGGCCAGCTCGGTCATGTTTTCAGTCTGCGGGCGGGGGTCAAGCCCCACGCAGAGGGCGGAACGCGTGGCAGCGATACGGGCAGCAAGTTTCTCCGTGTATTTCATGCGCGTCATTATAACACACCACAGCCCGATGACAAGCCAGAACTCATAGCCGCCCAAAGTTTGCAGCTTACACACAGAGGCAAACACTGAAACCGGCGCAGGAGTTTTAAGCTCGACAACAAACTGTGTATTTGCTTTAGTAGGGGGAATTACGAGATGCAATTGATAACTCCTGCCGATTACCCGGAAGGCTCGTTCACCATTTCCCCCCAATTGTTGCACTCTCAGACCTCATTTGCTCAGCACGCCAGTATCTGCGTATCGCATTACAATACGAGCAGATGAGTAAGCTCGTGATACTCAACAGAATAACTAAACAAATACTGCGGGCAACCAGGCAGCCACGAATCGAGACCGCCCTGCGCAGCGCGAATGCCGGAATGAGAGCCAGAAGAAACGACGGCAAGGTATACACAGGCGCAAACCATACCACCCACATGCCGATACCGTCATTCATCGAGCTCATGCCCGCAGCCATGAACGCCAGATACCAGGCCGAGCCCACCTGAATGGCTGCCCATATTGCGATGCGAGCCCAGAGGCCTGTCATATCCCCGGGTAGAAACAATGCAGCGCAAATGCCGAACAGCACATACTGGCACCACAGCAGGGTTCTCCCGCATGCCGCGGTATCCAGGCTCACAAATCTGGCATTCAACTCATGCGCATGGATAACCACCGCAGTGAGCAGCACTCCCACCAGAGCCATCACACAAGCTCGTGTCACCCATTTCAGAGACACGCACTGCTCTTCGTCAAAACATTTCAGTTCCGGATTTCTCATCGTGCATCAGATGCATGGACGCATGTCACTGGGGCAGGTTTATTCACCCTTGGCGCTATTTTTGCGAGCTTCGCGCTTTTCTTTCTGGAGCTGCTTTTTGTGTTCCTTGAGGATATCCTTCCATTTCATCATATTGGCGCCGCCGTTGCTGGCAATGAAATTGCCCTCAGCATCCACAATACACAGAGAAGGAAAGCCCAGGCCATTGTAACTGAGTCCCGGCACAGTGCCGAGTTCCGCCGGCATTACGCCGGGTATATTGTAATCATGCTCCTTCATGTAATTCTTGACCACGGCTTCATCTTCCTGCCCCAGTAGAATGAGCTCCATCTTGAAGCTCTTCATCTTTCTGTACTCATTCAGCAGCTTGGGCACAAAGAACTGACACGGCACACACCAGCTCGCCGAACGCAGGAATCCATAATACTGAGCCTTGAGATTCGGCTTCTTGCGCGTCAGGTACCTGGCCTCCGCAAGCAAAGCGGGAATAGCAGGCATACTCTTGGCCGCCTTCTTTTCCGTCTGCTCCACCGCATCGTCATCTTCCGCGCAGGATACAGGAAGCACGAACAAGGCAAACAGCATCACTATCAGAATATGGTAAAATCGTTTCATCCTGACAGGACTATACCATACATTCGCGCAATATCAATCAAATTCAACGTCTGAACAAGAAATGCATTCCCCATCAGGCCGAATCCGGCATTCATCGACAATATACATGTAATTACACCCTTGCACAACCTAAACCTGATACAACTTAAAATATTTACACATATTACTCTACGAACTCACTCCCAACTACGACAAAATGCATTTTATCACTCCATATTTCACCCCTCAAGCGACATAATTATGTTTAGTCACCCACCATCTAAACACCCAGATAAAGCATTCAATCCGCCGCATCACACATATCCATCAGCAGAAAAAACGGGCTATTACAGAGCAGATTATTCTTGGCTATTGTGGCAAAGCGTGGTAAGATGCGTGCATGGTCAGAATATTAGCAGCAACCGATTTTACAGAAGAAGGGCAGGCCGTGCTCGACTTTGCGGCAGAAATGGTGTGCAAGACAGGAGGCAAGATGTACCTGTTGCACGCTGTGGAGCCCTGCATCATCGATGCGGCGGGTAGTCTTTCCGGCGGCACCAGTATGGGAGCCGGAGATATTCCCGGGAACCTGCCGAACGTCGATTTCCAGCGCATGGACGCATGCCAGGCCGTGCTAACCATAGCCGATGCACGAGCCAAACAGCTGGGCGAACAAATCAGCAAGAAGTGGGGCATCCCGATTTACGCCAAGGCTGAGGAGAGTGATGACATTGTGGACTGCGTGCACCAGTTCTGCCGCCGCCACAACATCACCCAGCTGGTCATCGGCAATCGCCACCACTCCCTGCTCACCTCCATTCTGCTGGGCAATACCGCAGAGAAGCTGGTACGCGCCGCGAGCATACCGGTGACGGTGGTACCCTGCGGACCCAAAGCACAGCACTGATGGTTATCCTCTTTCTGGGAGACGTGGTGGGCGAACCAGGCCGCTGCGCCTTGTACCGGGCCCTGCCTGAATTACGGGCAGAGCATGGGGTAGATGTCGTTGTGGTGAACGGAGAGAACGCAGCCGGCGGCAAGGGCATCATCCCACGGCTGGCGCGCGAGTTCATGGAAAACGGGGTGGATGTCATCACCCTGGGCGACCATGCATGGGATCAATCTGACCTGATACCCTGGCTGCCGGAAGCCCCGAACGTGCTGCGCCCCTTCAACCTGCAGCCCGGCACCCCGGGCTATGGCAGCTGCATTATCGATACACCGGCGGGAAAGCTGGGTGTGCTCTGTCTGCTGGGCCGCACTTACATGCGCCCCGGTGCCGAGAACCCCTACACCCGGGGATACGACGAAGCCCTGCGTCTGCGCGAAGCCGGAGCCCAGGCCCTGCTGGTGGATTTCCACGGCGAAACCACCAGCGAGAAGATTGCCATGGGCTACCGGCTGGATGGCATAGCCAGCGCGGTCATCGGCACGCACACACACGTGCAGACCGGCGATGAACGCATTCTGCCCGGCGGCACCGCCTACCTGACCGATGCCGGCATGTGCGGCAGCCGCGATGGAGTCATCGGGCGCGATGCCGAAAGCGTGCTGCAAGGGCTCATCACCAACATGCCGAACCGCTTCCCGATAGCGGGATTCCCCGCCATGGTGAACGGAGTCGTGGTCGAGGTGGACACCAGCACCGGCAAAGCGGTGAAAATGAAACGAATCATGCGCGCATACGACGAGAAATGATGGACGTGGAACGATTTGGCGGCATTGCCCGCCTGTATGGAGTGAAGCCCGCCGAGCGACTGGCAGATGCGCGCGTGGCCGTGGTGGGCATTGGCGGTGTGGGTTCCTGGGCCGCAGAAGCACTGGCCCGCAGTGGTGTGGGCACCATCATCCTGCTGGATATGGATGACCTCTGCATCACCAATACGAACAGGCAGATACACGCGCTGGACGGCAACTATGGCCGCGCCAAGGTCGAGGCCATGGGCGAGCGGCTCCGCGCCATCAACCCCGCCGTGGTGGTGGAGGAAGTCATGGCTTTCTACACAGTTTCCAAACCGGAGCGACTTTTTGACACGCGCCCGGATGTGGTGGTAGATGCCATTGACAGCATGCGCCCGAAAGCCCACCTCATAGCCGAATGCTACAAGCGCGGCGTGCCGCTGGTGACCTGTGGCGGCGCCGGTGGCCGCATCGATGCCGGCTGCATTTCCGTAGCAGACCTGGCCCGCAGCGGCGGCGACAACATGCTCTCGCAACTGCGCAAGACGCTCCGCAAGGAATACGCCCTGCCCCTGCAGGACAAATGCCCCGAAATCGGCATCCGCTGCGTGTATTCGCCCGAGCGCCCCCGATTCCCTAAATGCGATGGCACCGTGAGCTGCGAACGCGACGCCGGCCAGAAGGGCGGCATCGGCTGCGCCAGCGGCTTCGGCTCTGCCACCCACATTACCGGCACCTTCGGCTTCATGATGGCCGGAGAAGCCCTCCGAATTCTAACACAAGACCCCGCATGAAATTCAACGACCGCACCGCACGCGCCAACAAACACACCGCCAAATCCGAAGCCCGATTTGAGAAAAAGCCCGCTGCCACCATCGTAGTGAAACCTCGCCCCGAGGGCGACCTGCAGGATATTCTCAGCGAGCAGCCCCAGGGGCTCTACCTGGTGCTGGACTGTGTGCAGGACCCGCACAACCTGGGGGCCATACTCCGCACGGCCGATGGTGCCGGGGTGGCCGCCGTCATCGCCCCGAAAGACAAATCAGTGGGTATCACCGAGACCGTGCTGCGCGTTTCGGTGGGCGCTGCGGAGAATGTACCCTTTGTGCAGGTGACCAACCTGGCCCGCACCATGAAGCAGATGAAGGATGCCGGCATCTGGTTTGTGGGCACCTCCGACCACGGTGATCGCTCCCTGTACGACATCGACTTCAAAGGCGGCATTGCCCTGGTAATGGGGGCCGAAGGCGACGGCATGCGCCGGCTGACCGAAGAAAACTGCGATTTTCTGGTGCGCATTCCCATGGCCGGCAAGGTGCCCTGCCTGAATGTTTCGGTGGCCACGGGCGTGTGCCTGTACGAAGCCGTGCGCCAGCGCAATCTGTAATTCTGCTATGAGCTGCATCATCGACATCGAGCCACCTCCCGGCTGCGTGGTGCGCTTCATCTCCGACCTGCACCTGGGGCACGAACGCAGCGAGGCACCCTCCGTAGCAGCGCTGGAGCCACTGCTCCGCGGCATCGGCATGCTGGTGATTGTGGGCGACCTGGCTGAAACACGCCCCTGCAGCTGGCAGGCCGCCGGCATGGCGGCGCGCGAGGAACTGCGCACCCTTTGCCGCAGACACGAGGTGCGGCTGGTGGAAATCTCCGGCAACCACGACCCGGATACTCCCGCCCTGCTGGCGCGCTTCTGGGGCGGCCGAGTGGTAGCCATGCACGGCCACGCCCTGCACAAGGAGGTAGCCCCCTGGAGCTGGGAATACCTGCGCAACAAAGCTGCATGCAAACAACTTATCCGCTCCTGCCCCGACGCCGATGTGAATCTGGAACGCCGACTGGAACTTTCCCGCGAGATGAGCCGTCTCACCCCCCCCATCATGCGGCGGGAAGGCATCCGCAATCCCCTGCTCCGTGGGTTCATGCACTGCTTCTGGCCCCCGCAGCGCCCATGGGGCATTGTGTGGAGCTGGCTCACCTGCGGCAGAAAAGCAGAATTATTTGCCCGCCGTTACTTCCCCGATGCAGCAGTTCTCATCTTCGGGCACATGCACCGCTCCGGGTGCTGGAAGTCCGGAAACCGGCAAATTTTCAACACCGGAGCGTGGTTCCGCCATGCAACCCCGTATGTGATTGATATGCGCGACTCTCGGGTGATTTCGTATCACAAGCTGACTGATATTGTAAAAATTGGAAAAAACTGACCATTTTTTTTGAAAGAAACACATTTATTGCTTGCGTTGAGGATATTAGGATGCTATATTCTGCCCGTTACCGCAATCCCCTTATAAATTATGAATAAGACTCAGCTTATTGATGCCATTCAGAAGGAACTCGGCCCGGATGCAACCAAGAAATGCGCCGCCGAGGCTTTGAACGCCACGCTCGCCGCCATCACCAAGGCTGTGGCCACGGAGAAGGTGCAGCTCGTCGGTTTCGGCACGTTCGAAACCAAGAAGCGCCCCGCCCGCACCGGCCGCAACCCCCGCACCGGAGAGACCATGACCATTCCGGCCAGCTCTGTGGTGAGCTTCAAGGCTTCCTCCGCCCTCAAGGCCAACTAAAGCCTGATTTCCCATTTTACACGCAAAACCCCGGTTCCATCAGGAACCGGGGTTTTGCTTTTGAAGAAATATATGCAAGTCTCAGCCAAGAACAGCAGAGGAATCCAGCTCATCCTCGCCGTAAATAAGCTCGGCGAGCACCGGCAGCCCGGTATATTCCTCCAGCATAGCGCGGTTGGTCACAGCGGCGGTGTCCCACTCCTCGCTCTGCTGGTTGAGAATAATGCCGCGGCACTCCAGACCACGCTCTCGAATAGCCCGGGCCGTCATAATGGCCTGGCTCACTGCCCCCTGGCGGTTGCTCACCACCAGAAGCACCGGCAGTTTCAATTCCACAGCCAGGTCAGCCATTGTCTTACCCGGGCAGAGGGGTGTTTCCCAGCCGCCTACACCTTCCACCAAGGTGACTTCGTACTGAGCCGCCAGGTCCGCCGTTTTCCCCGCCAAATCAGAAAGAGAGACCGTCTGCCGCTCAAACTCCGCGCCCATACGCGGGTCAGCCGCCGTGCGGAGGTAGAGAGGGTTAATCAAATCCAGGCTCAGGGTGGGCGCACCGGCAGCCTCGCGCATAGCGCGGAGCTCCTTGCGGTCCCCGCAGGAAACCGGCTTGCAGCCCATGGCCGATACGCCGCGCTGCGCCAAATCGCGCAGCAAAGCCGTGACCACATGGGTCTTGCCCACGGCCACATCCGTTCCGGTTATAAAATAAGCATTCATCATCGGGCTTGATTATTCTGGCATCGAGAGGCGGATATCGTCGATACTCCACTCCGGACTGGTGGAACGCACCAGAAGGTGGTTGACCATAAGCCACACAACCACGGCCGCCGCCAGGCATATCAATTTTGCCTGCCAGTTAGTGGTCAGCCATTTCCGCAATCTGATCCTGCGTCGCATGGGAATAAAGAAGTTGAGTTAAACGTTCGGAAAGAAGGTCCAGGTTGATATCGCGCTGCACCACATTGCCCACCGCCAGCGAGACGGAGCCGGTCTCTTCGGAGACAATGATGACAACTGCATCGGATGCCTCAGCCAGGCCGATGCCGGCGCGGTGGCGCAAGCCCATGCTGCGGTCCTTCAGCTCTCTGTTGGAGACAGGCAGAATGGCCGCAGCCGCCACAATGCGCTCATTATTCACAATGACAGCGCCATCGTGCAGCAGCGTCTTGGGCATGAAAATGGTGCCGATGAGCTCGCGGGTGTACTGGGCATCCAGCTCGGTTCCGGTCTTGGCATATTCCTGCAGCTTGTTAGAGCGGCAGATAGCGATAAGCGCGCCATAGCGCTTGGAAACCAGATATGAAATGGACTCACGCACCAGGGTGACGAAGTCCTGATTCTCCTGCTGGTTGTTAATCAGGCGGGCAATAAGTTTATTCGAACCGAAACGCGCCAGGGCCGTGCGCAGTTCCGGCTGGAAAAGGATGACCAGAATCGTACCGGGACCGATGATGAGGCCGGCGAGATGCTTGAGCACCACGGCATGCGTCAGTTCCAACAGGAAGTAGCCCAGAATGACCGTGGCTATCAAGCCGGCCAGAATAGCAGCCGCGCGCGAGTCCTTCACTGCGCGGTAAAGTTGGTAGAATAATGCCCAGAGCACCAGAATCTCAAAGATACCTCTGAGTATTTCGTAAAAGGTCATGCGCGTATCTTACTATGATAAAAGACACATGGCAAGCGGAAATGGCAGCACCAACGGCTGCATTTTGCGCAAAAATGTGCAGTAAAAGATATTTTCCTGTTTGCAAGGGGCGGCAAATATGATAGACTAAGTGTCGTTGCAATGAAAACCATAGACCGTTACATTCTCAAGCAACTTATCTCGGTAACCTTTCTGGGAGTGCTTTCGCTGACCACGCTGCTGCTGCTTGGCCAGCTCTTCAAGGAACTGCACACACTCCTGGTGGAAAGCGGAGCTCCGCCCACCATCGTTATTGATTTCATTCTGCAGGTGATTCCGTTCTCCCTGACTTTCTCTGTGCCGTGGGGCTTCCTCACCGCTGTGCTGCTGGTCTATGGGCGCCTTGCGGCTGATAACGAGCTGACCTCCATGCGTATGGCCGGGCTGAGTCTCTGGCGTCTCAGCGCACCGGCCATCGGCCTGGGGCTTGCACTTTCCGGCCTGTGCTACTACATCAACATCGAGGTGGCGCCCAAGGGCAAGAACGCCATGAGCGAACTCGTCATGAACGCCGCCATGGAAAACCCGCGCAACCTGCTCAACTCCAGCCAGAGTGTGACCAAGCTGGACAAGGTGCAGCTCTACATCGAACACCGCAGCGGCGATGAGCTGAAAGGTCTGCACGTCTACCCGATTTCCAAGGGGCTGGATATGGGCTCTGACTTCGATGCCATCCACGCAGAAAGTGCCACTATCGGTGAGTTCGATTTCAAAACACGTCTGTTGCAGCTTACGTTGAAGAACGCCCGCATTGAGCGGTCCGGCGGTCCGCTCACGGATATGCCGGCCATCGGCGTCATGCCGCTGCGCATCCACATTCCGCTCGATAACCAGCGCAAGCTCAAGCCCAACCGCTTCACCAACAGCGAAATCAGCTACGTGCTGGAGCACATCAAGACGAGCAACCTCCTTGAACTGGCGGATATTGAGCGTTACGCCGACAATGCCGCCATTCACCCGGCTTTTCCCTGCGCCGCGCAGTTGTGGTCAGAGGTACGCAAGGACGTCAGCTACTATAACTCGATGAAGAAGAAGAGCCGTCTGCGCGAGTTCCAGACCGAAGGGATACAACGCGCCTCCTTTGCCTGCGCCTGTATCGTGTTCTCACTCATCGGTGTGCCGCTGGCCATCACGGCCCGCCGCAAGGACACCTCCACCGGCTTTGCCATCGGCATTCTGGTAGCCGCTGTTTATTTCATGGCCCTGGTATTCTGCGAACTTTCCCGCAAATCCGGTGGTATCACCCCCTACATTGTGCTCTGGCTGCCGAACGTGCTCTGCGCCGCTTTCGCCATCTGGCAGCACCAGAAAGCCAAATACCGCGGTTAAGATTTTCCCCGCACAAATATCAGAAAAGGCCGCCTGTCCGGGCGGTCTTTTCTGCATCAGCTCAGCTTGTGTGAGCTTCGCTGCTCGTAATCGAGCCGCTGGTCATCTGCGATGGGCCCCACGGCAAAATACTTCGCCGTCGGGTGGTTGAACAGCAGCGCGCAGACCGAGGCCACAGGATTCATCATGGCTGTTTCCGTGAGCGTGGCACCGGTATGCTCCGTGACATTCAGCAGGGAGAACACGGTCTCCTTCTCGCGGTGGTCAGGCTGGCTGGGGTAACCGCAGGCCGGGCGGATGGCGCAACTGCCTTCTGCCGGCCATACTTCATTGATGCGGGTCTGCGCACATTCGGCCAGCGACTCGGCCAGCATACTGCAAAGAGCCGCGCAAAGCATGGAGCGGTAAGTGTCGCCTGCGGCATCAAACGCAGCAGCCCACTCTGCACCACCGGTAATGGAGAGTTGCAGGGCACCCACATAGCCACCCTGCCCCTGCGGGGCCACAAAATCAGCCAGCGCCAGGCGGGGGCGGTCGCTGCATTTCTGCTGGCGCAGAGAGTGCAGCACCGTGCCGTTCTCCAGCACCACATCGTCCTGCACCCGGGCCGCCGGCCAGATACCAAACACCGCGCGGGCCTTCAACTTATCTGCCGCGACGGCCAGCATACTGCGGGCATCATCCATGAGTTTCAGAGCCTCGGCCACCTTATCTGCCGGGGCATTCGGGTGAGGAGCCTTGCGCACCGGGTTCCACACGTCCTGCATCTCGAAATAATGCAGCAGGATACTCCAATCGGCCTTTTCTTCCAGTTCATTCCAGGTGAGCTCAAAATCCGGGACCGCATGGCAGCACTTGCAGCCTCCCGGCACCGCCACGGTAAAGATACCGGTGCGCAGCGGTTTCGGCTGCGGTTGGGCCATCCAGTCAATCACCGGTGCCTGGGCGCGGGCCTCAGCCAGCGGCAGCAGCGGCACTTCCTTCTGCTCAAACTCACGGCAGCGGCGCTCCTGGTCTGCCTTGTGAGCGGCAATATACTCATCCTTACCCGGGCCGATGAGGGCCGCCGCTGCGGGGACAATCGTAGAGGCATCGGCCGTCTGCACCACTACGCCGGAAGGATAATGCGGCGCCAGCTTCAGCGCTGTATGCAGCGGGCTGGTCGTGGCACCACCCACCAGCAACGGGGTGGTCATGCCCGCGGTTTCCAGCGCTTCGGCCACCTTGGCCATCTCGTTGAGCGAGGGAGTAATCAACCCGGAAAGCGCCACTAAATCGGCCTTTTCGCGCTGCGCAGCGGCGATAATATCCTCGCAGGGAACCATCACGCCCAGGTCCACCACACGGAAGCCGTTGCAAGCCAGCACCACACCCACGATATTCTTGCCGATATCGTGCACATCGCCCTTCACCGTAGCCAGCACCACCGTGCCGGCAGCCTTTGCATTGCCCTGTTCAGCCTCCAGCAGCGGTGTCAGTACAGCCACACTCTGCTTCATCACACGAGCGCTCTTTACCACCTGCGGCAGGAACATTTTCCCTGCACCGAAAAGCTCACCCACCTGTTTCATACCGTCCATGAGCGGCCCTTCAATCACAGCGAGCGGAGAGCCGCACAGCTCCAGAGCCTCGCGCGTATCGGCCTCCACAAACTCGGTGATACCCTTCACCAGCGCATAAGCCAGGCGCGCCTGCACTGTGTCCTTGCGCCAATCAGCCGGGGCTGCAGCCGCTTTGGCCGTGGCAGCGCCCTTCTCCTTCTGGGCAGCCAGTTCCTGAGCATAGGAAATGAGACATTCGGTGGCATCATCATCGCTGTTGAGCAGCACCGCCTCCACCAGCTTGCGGCGGTGCGCGGGGATATTCGCGTAATCATCCATGAGCGCGGCGTTCACGATGCAGATATCCAGCCCATTCTGCGATGCATGATGCAGGAACGCGCTGTGCATGGCCTCGCGCACCGGATTGATGCCTCGGAACGAGAAGGAAACATTCGAGATACCGCCGGAGATGTGGCAGTTCGGGTGAGCGGCGTGGATTTCGCCCGCCGCCTGGAAGAAATGCAGCGCGTGGTTGGCATGCTCCACAATACCGGTGCCCACTGTCAGCACATTAGGGTCAAAAATGATATCTTCCTCGGGGAAACCGACCTTATTCACCAGCAAATCATACGCGCGGTGAGCAATGGCGATGCGGTCCTCACGGCCACAGGCCTGACCTTTTTCATCAAAGCCCATCACCACCACGGCAGCACCGTAGCGGCGCAGCAGCGTGGCCTCCCGCAGGAACTCGGCCTCACCGTTCTTCAGCGATATGGAATTCACAATGCCCTTGCCCTGGGTGCAGCGCAGACCTGCCTCAATCACCTCCCAGTTGGAGGAATCAATCATGAAGGGCACGCGGGCAATATCCGGCTCGGCCGCCACCAGATTCAGGAAACGGCTCATGGCGGCGGGGCCGTCAATCATGCCGTCATCGAAGCAGAAGTCGAGCACCTTTGCCCCCTTTTCCACCTGCTGGCGGGCAATCTCCAGCGCTTCCTCATACTTCCCCTCGCGGATAAGGCGGGCAAACTTCGGCGAGCCGGCCACATTGCAACGCTCGCCCACAAACAGCACTCCCTCACTGCGGTGGTGGTTCAGCGGCTCCAGCCCGGAAAGACGCATCAGGCCGTTGGCAGGCCGCGGCGTGATGGGGCGAGGCGCATAGCCCTGCACCGCTTCGCGAATGGCGGCGATGTACTCCGGGGTTGTGCCGCAGCAGCCACCCACAATATTCAGCAGCCCCTCCTGCGCATACTCTCGCAGAATGCCGGCCATGTGCTCCGCGCTGTGCTCGTAGCCGGTGGGGCTCATCGGGTTGGGCAGACCAGCATTCGGATACAGGCACACCGCGCAGTCTGCCAGCTCGGCCAGTTTCTCAGCAAAAGGCTTCATGAGGTCTGCCCCCAGAGCGCAGTTGATGCTGATGGCCAGCGGCCTGGCATGGCGCACACTGTTCCAGAACGCCTCCACCGTCTGCCCGGAAAGGGTGCGACCGGCTTTATCCGTAATAGTGAAGCTGATGATAACCGGCGGCAGTTCCCGTTCCTCGCGCAATTCATCGATGGCGAAAAGGCAGGCTTTGGCATTCAGCGTGTCGAAAATGGTCTCCAGCAGCAGGATATCCACCCCGCCCTCGGCCAGGGCCAGCACCTGCTCGCGGTAGGCCCGGCGCAGCTGATCAAAGTTCACCGCCCGATAGCCGGGATCCGTCACCTTCGGGGAGAGGGAGGCCGTCACCGCCATGGGGCCAATGGAACCGGCCACCAGCACCGGGCGATTTTCCCGGGCCTCAGCCTCCTGAGCCGCTTCGCGCGCCAAGGCACAGGCAGCCAGGTTCATCTCACGCGTGAGGGCACTCAGCTCCGCATTCGCAAGCACCTCTTCATAATACTCCTGGCCATGCTCCGCGGTCTCACTGAAGTGGAAGAACTCGTGCTGGGCAATATTCGTGGCCGAAAAGGTGGAAGTGGTGATGATATCAGCCCCCGCGGCCGTGTAGGCGGCATGAATGGAGCGGATAATCTGCGGCTGGGTCAGCACCAGCAGGTCATTGTTATTCAGCAGGTCTCGCTGAGAATCAACAAAGAGCTCGCCCCGGTAGTCGGCCTCGGTGAGCTGGTGTTTCTGCACCATGGTGCCACAGGCGCCATCCAGAATCAGGATGCGTTCCTGCAGTGTCTTGAAAAGGAACTCGCGGCGTTCCGTTGCGGTTGTTTTCATATTTCAGCTTATAAAGTAAAACTGCCGGTCGGGCAAGTCACCCTTACCGGCAGTGTTCAGAAATCATACTCGTATCCGGGCAGGAAATCAGCGGCGCGGAATCGGGTTGCGGTGCCAGGTGATAGCCCCCTTGCCCACAGCGTAGAGGTATGCCACCATCAGCACGCCGATGAAAGCCGTCATGGCAGCGAAAGCCTCGCCATTATTCATCACCACATCCTGGAAGCCCAGCGCCCAGGGATACAGGAAAATCACCTCCAGGTCAAACACCAGGAACAGAATAGCCACCAGGTAGAACTTGATGGAGAAGAAAGCAGGTGCGCCGTCGCCCTCGGGCACGTTACCGCATTCGTAGGGCACATCCATGGCGGAGCGCATCTTCGAGCGGCGGCCGAAAGCAATACTCAGAACAATGATAAGCCCGGCAAAACCAAAACCGGCAATCAACTGAATAAGGGCTGAAAAATATTCCTGTAACATAACGCGGTGCAGATTTTATACCAATAATAAGCGCATAAGTCAACACAAAAGCCATGCTGCGGCAGCCATATTACTTTCTTTTGCCGGATAGCCTGACTCTGTAATGTCCGGTCAGGGGGAAAGTGAATAAGCAATCCTCCTCTTCCGTACCCATACCGATGTTGTGAATGACAAGCGGAATACCCTCCTCGTTCCGGCGGTCGCTCACAATCATGATGTGGGGCAGACTGTCGCCCACCAGGCAGGTTACCAGGTCGCCGGGCTTGTAGTCTGCCGCATTCCTGCTCACGGGCAGCCCCCATCCCCTGCGTTTGAAAAAGGTCTGCAGATTAGGGACTCGCCGGTGGTCGATGTTCTTATCCGGGCGTTTGAGCCCCCAATATTTCGGATATGCCGCAAAGTTGCGTTTCATATCCTCATGCACTTCCTTCTGCAGGTCGAAGTCCAGCAGACGCAGCGCACGGATTACCACATCCGTACACACACCGCGCTCATCCGGCACATCTCCGCCGGGATACGCCAGTCCTACATAGGCGGAGTCATACTCCACCGTCACGCCAATCTGGCGCCGGGCGAGTTCCGGCAGCCGGAAATCCGCCACCGCAACAGAGGCAAGCAAAGCCAGCAGAAAGACAACGTGTTTCATAGACTTATTTATCATCCTTGCTCATGAGTTCCTGCAGGCGGGCATCCCAGGCAGCCGCTTCGCTTTCATTCTCTTTCGCATTTTTACCATTGCGGAGGATATTGATGAGGCGGGCCATGGCGGGTTTGTAATCCTGCCCGGCTGCCATGCGCAGCATCGCCATGCCGCGGGTTTCATCCTTCACCAGCGGCTCACCCAGCAGCAGCATTTCGGCAAAGATATGCTGCGCCAGCGGGTCGCCGGCCATGGCTCCCTTCTCAAACCAGGCCGCAGCCGTGGTTGCATCTTCCAGATATTTATAGTACAGGTTGCCCAGAGCCGTGGCCGCCTGCGGCACCGAGGCAGAGGCCTTGACCAGCCAGTCCACACCCTCCTGCCGGGTCTGCTCATTCTGCGCCAGAATACGGCCCAGGCGGTACTGCCCCTCGGCAATGCCGGCTTCGGCAGCGGTCCGCCAGTGTTTCAATGCCATTTCCACGTCTTTTTTACCCAGCAGGCCTTCGTAATGCAACAGACCGAGAAACACCTCCGCCTCCTTGCTGCCCTGCGCGGCCGCCTTCGTGAACCACTGCTGCGCCTGCTGCGCATCTGCCTGCACCCCCTGCCCACCGGCATAATAAATACCGCCCAGATCCAGCTGGGCCCGCAGCCAGCCACCCTCTGCCGCCTTGCGCAACCACTGCATAGCCCCGGCAAAATCCGACTGCGCATTCTCCACATTCGGCTGCAGCAATTCCTGAGCCTTTTCATACATGGCCTGCGGGGTATCCGGTTCATCGGCATTTTCATTCTGGCAAGCCCCGAGCAGCAGGAGCGGCAAAAGCAGCAGCATTCGTTTCATGTGCCCATTATACCGCCCGGCAAACGGTTTTGCAAGTCTCTTACCCGCCTGTTTTTGCGCGAAACGGAGGGAACCGCGTGTCAACACTCCGTTATGAATCCCCACTGTGATAATGCAACGACAAGTCTGTATGGGGCGGCGGATGTAGCAAGTCCGCTGCCTGCTGATAAGATGCCCGCTCATTCCATGCGCCCCGTGGATGCCTATGAACTCATCAAAGCCGAATTGCTGCTGGACGGCAACGCCAGCCAGAATCTGGCCACCTTCTGCCAGACCTGGGATGATGAGCAGGTGCACAAGCTCATGGACCTGAGCATCTCCAAGAACATGATTGACAAAGACGAGTACCCCCAGAGCGCGGAGCTGGAAATGCGCTGCGTGCGTATGATTGCCCATCTCTGGAATGCCCCGGCAGATGCCAAACCCATCGGCTGCTCCACCATCGGCAGCAGCGAGGCCTGCATGCTGGGCGGCATGGCCGCGCTGTGGCGCTGGCGAGCCCGCCGCAAGGCCGCCGGCAAGCCCTGCGACAAGCCGAACCTGGTGTGCGGCCCGGTGCAGATCTGCTGGCACAAGTTCTGCCGCTACTGGGATGTGGAAATGCGCGAAATCCCCATGAACCCCGGCCAGTACTGCATGAATGAGGCGGAGGTGCTGAAGCGTGTGGATGAAAACACCATCTGCGTGGTGCCTACCTTCGGCGTGACCTACACCGGCCAATATGAGTTCCCGGAAGACGTGTGCCGCGTGCTGGATAAACTGGCCGCCAGCGGCGGGCCGGATGTCGATGTGCATGTGGATGGAGCGAGCGGCGGTTTCCTGGCGCCCTTCTGCGCGCCGCACATTCCTTTCGATTTCCGTCTGAAGCGAGTGAAGAGCATCAGCTCCAGCGGCCACAAGTACGGTCTGGCCCCGCTGGGCTGCGGCTGGATTATCTGGCGCGATGAAGCAGAACTGCCCAAGGACCTCACCTTCGCGGTGAACTACCTGGGCGGCAGTGTGCCCACCATCGCCATCAACTTCTCACGCCCCGCCGGGCAGATTATCGCCCAGTACTACGATTTCGTACGCCTGGGCATGGAGGGCTACAAGGCCATCCACATGGCGGCCTACAAAGTGGCCGGCTACCTGGCCGGTGAAATTGCGAAGCTGGGCGATTTCGAATTCATTGCCAGCGGTGACCCGAAAAAGGATATCCCCGCGGTGTGCTTCCACTTCAAGAAGCCGGAAAGCGCCGGATTCAACCTGTACGACCTTTCGGACCGTCTGCGGATGCGAGGCTGGCAGGTGCCGGCATTCTCGCTGCCGGCCAATGTGCAGGAAACCGTGGTGATGCGCGTCATGGTGCGCCAGGGCTTCACCATGGATATGGCCGCCCTGATGGTGGAGGACATGAAACGCGCCATCTGCCACCTGAAGAAGTACCGCCCGGCGCAGAGTCTGTGCGAGTCCGACGGCATGACCTTCAAGCACACCTGATACGCGGATCAGGCCAGATTCTTGCGAGGACGCAAGCCGCGGGGGTAGCAGGTCTGCTGCTGCTCCCCGCGGCAAAGCTCAAAGGCCCGCTCCGGGTCACCGGGGTGCTGCCGCAGACACTCCAGCACGTGGTTCCGCGTGGCCAGGGCCGCCTCCAGCGCAGCCTGTTCCCCGCCATACTGCTTATCAGAAAAATAGCGGGTGAAATGCACCTGATTGCGGCACAGGGTGACTCGCCAGCCCTGGAATGAGGTAAACTCGTAAGTGAACCGGGTAATGTTGCGGATAGTCTTCATGACGCCAGCCAGCTTACCATATAGCGCTCTATCTGGCGAACCATATTAGGACGTCATACCGCAAATCATTAGAGCATCTTTCAATAGTTGGCAGTATTACAGCCAACTTTGCTCGCCATGCGCTGCGGTGACCGCTACAATACAGGCACCATGAACCAGAAATCCATCACCTTCCGCTGCTCCTCGCAGCAGCAATCCCGATTGAATGAAGCCCTGGCCGACCACGCCTGCAGCCGCACGGTGCTGATTACCGACGCCCTGGAGGCCTTCCTGAACTATGCCGAGCAAGAGCACATCCGCCGCAAGAATCTCTTTGACCTGGTGGAAGATGTTGACACCCACGGCCATGGCCCTTGCTTTGCAGAACAGGCCTGACACAAACAACCACATAGGCGGTAGGAATATCTCGTCCATTGACCCATTTTTTTCTTTTCTCAATGGAATTTTCGGTGTATAACATCGATTGTCAGCCGGGGCAACGCAACACCCAAGGCCTGACCTGACCATCTTAACCTTCGAAATCCTGACGATATGAGCAAGTCATTCCTGCCTGCGCAGTACGCACATCCCTACGAAATTAACGAAAAATACAGCAAGTCAGTGGCCTATTTCTGCATGGAATACGCCATCGACAACGTGTTCAAGATTTACTCCGGCGGCCTGGGCTACCTGGCCGGTTCCCACATGCGCTCTGCCGGTGCGCTGCGCCAGAATCTGGTGGGCGTGGGCATTCTCTGGTCCTACGGCTACTACAACCAGATCCGCGCGGAGGACGGTTCCATGGCGGTGCAGTACCTGCGCAAGGATTACAGCTTCCTGGAAGACCACAACATCAAGTTCCTCATCCGCATCTGCGGAGCCCCGGTGTGGGTGAAGGCCTACTTCCTGCGTCCGGATACCTTCGGCACGGCGCCTATGTTCTTCCTGACCACCGATTTGCCGGAAAATGATGATATTTCCCGCTCCATCACGCAGCGACTGTACGACTCCAACCCGATGACCCGCATCTCGCAGTACATCGTGCTGGGTCAGGGTGGCGCCCGTCTCTTCGAGGAACTGGGGGTGGAACCGGAAATCTACCACATGAACGAGGCTCACGCCATCGGCGCCGCCTTCAACATGCTGGCCCGCAACGGCGGCAATGTGGATGAAGTGCGCAAGCGTTTCGTCTTCACCACCCACACCCCGGAAGAAGCCGGCAACGAAAAGATGGATATCAACCTCATGGCCAACTTCTCCTTCTTCGACGGTCTCACCCTGGAGCAGGTGCGCAGCATGCTCAAGCTCGACCCGAAT
The DNA here is from genome assembly GCA_017937215.1 of Akkermansia sp. Classification (GTDB taxonomy): domain Bacteria; phylum Verrucomicrobiota; class Verrucomicrobiia; order Verrucomicrobiales; family Akkermansiaceae; genus Akkermansia. The sequence goes on from JAGBDZ010000050.1 coordinate 32,255, forward strand.
GAGCAGACCTTCAACTACACCCTGGCGGCCCTGCGCCTCTCGCACATGGCCAACGGCGTTTCCGCGCTGCATGGCGAGGTTTCCCGCCAGATGTGGCAGGGCTACAGCGATATCTGCCCCATCACCCATGTGACCAATGCCCAGAACCGCGACTACTGGCAGGACCCCGAGCTGGCCGAAGCCTTTGCCATGGGCGATAAGAAAGCCTTTATCCACCGCAAGCGCGCCCTCAAGAAGGAGCTCTTCCGCGTGGTGGGCGAGCAGACCGGCCACCTCTTTGACCAGGATACCCTCACCATTGTGTGGGCGCGCCGATTCGCCGCCTACAAGCGTCCGGCACTCATCACCGAGAACCCGGTCATGTTCGAGCGCATGCTGCAGCGCACCAACCGCCCGGTGCAGATGATCTGGGCCGGCAAGCCCTACCCCACCGACTTCACCGCCGTGGATATCTTCAACAAGCTCAACCGACTGAGCGAAAAACACCCGCGCTGCGCCGTGCTCACCGGCTACGAACTTGGTCTGAGCCGACTGCTCAAGAACGGCTCCGATATCTGGCTGAACAACCCCGTGGTCACCCGCGAAGCCTCCGGCACCTCGGGCATGAGCGCCACCATGAACGGCTCCATCTCTGTTTCCACGAACGATGGCTGGGTGCGTGAGTTCGCCCGCGATGGTCAGAACTGCTTCCTCATTCCCGAGGCCAAGGCAGGTCTGCCGCCCGAAGCCCGCGACCGTTCCGACCGCGACAACTTCTACAGCGTGCTGGAAAGCAAGATTCTGCCCCTCTACTACGACAACCGCGACAAGTGGATGGACCTGGTCTTCACCGGTCTGCACGATATCTGCCCCGCCTTCGATTCCGACCGCATGGCAGATGAGTACTACGTGAAGATGTACAACTGCTGAGAAACACCTCACACAAAAAACGCACCAGTCTCCTATGCGGCAGACTGGTGCGTTTTTTGCATGCGTCCCATAGTTTGAAAAACTGCTCGATAAATTGATGTTTATCGGGCTGAAAGCCCGAGGCATTTTTGAGTCCCGGAGGGACGTCAGCCCGTAGACCGGGGTGAAGCCTCGAAGAGGCGGAACCCCGGGTCAGGCAAATAATATTCCCGGAACCCCCGAAGTGGGGTGG
>JAGBDZ010000051.1 GCA_017937215.1 Akkermansia sp.
GCTGCCACCCGCTCACTTCGTTCGGGGTTCTGATATGTTCTTCGTTTTACCCAGCGTTCCGCCGCGTGGCGGCTCCACGCTGGGCTATTATTATGTCGCCCTGACGGGCTCAGAATTCCTCGGGCTTTCAGCCCGACAAAGCCAATTTATTGAGCACTTTTTTCAAACTTTGGGAAACGTGTGATAAATTTTCCACTATTCATTATTCACTATTCACTCAAATTGTGTTAGAATCCGGTCAGAAAGCCCATGATTGACCTCGTTCTCAATTCCTTTTTTGCGTCGATTCCGGTGTTCATTTTCTTCGGAATCGGTTTCTGGCTGCGGTTCAAGAAAGCCATTGCGCCCGAACAGGATGCCGTGATTCTGCAGCTGGCCATGGATGTGGGCTACCCCTGCCTGATTTTTCACAGCATCATGAAATACATGGTGGTGGAAGCCAACCCCGCCATGGCCACCATCGGGTTTTCGCTGCAGGGGATTCTGTGCGGCTTCCTGGAAATGCTGGTGGGTGTGCTGGCAGCCTATGTGGTGGCCTGGGTACTGCGGCTGCGCATCGGTACCGGGCTACGCACCTTCACCCTCACCGCCGGGGTGCAGAACTATGTCTTCTTCGTGGTGCCTATCATCCAGATGCTCTTTTCTGCCCCCGGCGATCCCACGCTCGGCGTGCTCTTCATTCACAACATGGGCTGCGAGCTCTTCATCTGGAGCCTGGGGGTCATCCTCATGTGCGGTGGGGTGAAGAACCTGCGCCTGGGGCTTCTGCTCCGCGGGCCTCTGCTGGCGGTCGTCGTCTCGCTGCTCATTGCCTGGGTGGGGCTCGGGCCGTATGTTGCCCTGCCGCCGCTCATGAAGGCGGCCGAGATGATTGGCGCTGTTTCCACTCCCATCTGCCTGATTGTTTTCGGATGCTCGCTGTATGACCTGACCCGCAACTTCACCTGGCAGCCGCGCATGCTGGTGGCGGGCGTGGTGACGCGTCTCATGCTGGCGCCGGCGCTCATCCTCCTGCTGGCCTGGCTGCTGCCGGTGGACCCGCTCATGAAGCGCATTATGGTGATTCAGAGCGCCATTCCCAGCGCGGTGATTCCGGTGATTCTGGCCAAGCGTTTCGGCGGTGTGCCTGAGGTGGGCACCCAGGTGCTGCTGGCTACTACGCTGTGCTCGTTCGTGACGCTGCCCATCTGGCTGGCGCTGGGTAGCCGCTTCGTGGTGCCGCTGCTGCCGGGACTTTAACGCAGCATCAAGCGGCCGCGGTCGAGGCCGGTCAGCTTCTCCAACCGGGAAATGAGGTTGCGCAGCACGAACACCAGCGTGATGAGCAGGGGAACCCCGATGACCAGGTAGCCCCACCAGGTCATGCGGCCCACGGCGTAGTTATATTCCAGCGCCTGCTGGGCGGCGGGCTGGTCGAGCACGGGCAGCAGGAAGCAGAGGGAAAGAATGAAATTGCCCACGGCTGAGGCTACCAGCGAGAGCCCGAGGAAGAGGCTGGAGCGCCACAGCAGGGAATCATACGCCCTCCGTTGCTCCTTTTCAGCCACGGTTTTCTCAATGGTGGTGATATCGAAGAGCGAATCCGAGTAGAGCAGGAGCCGCAGCAGCGAATCCTGGCGCCGGGCGGTGACCATGACCGCGCCGCAGAGCAGCAGGGGGATGGCGGCTTCCTTGGCGGCGTACCACCAGGGCGTGTCGGGGCGGATGGCATCGCCCGCGCCGGTGTTGGCATAGATGGTGACCACGCCGGTCAGGATGGTGCCCAGTAACCCGAAGAGGGTGAGTGGCTCCACCTTGCGGCTTTGCCAGAATGTCCACACGCCGAAGCCCAGCGGCAGCGCAAGCGCCAGGCACATGGCCTTGGCCGTACCCAGCTGCCACAGCTCCGGGCCTGCCACCGAGCAGTGGTCCAGCACCATGACCGGTGCCAGCACACTGAGCAGCACATTGAGGAGACTCTGCGTTCCCTTGTCCATCACTTCATGGAGGCAATGGCCGCGGCCATATCCGGTGCCTTGAAGGTGGAGGAGCCGGCCACCAGACAATCGGCCCCGGCCTCGGCGCAAAGCGGAGCCTGGGTGGCGCCGATGCCGCCGTCCATCTGGATGATGAAGTTGAGTCCCTGTTCCTTGCGGGCGGCATCGAGCACGCGCACTTTGTCCAGCACCTCGCCCATGAAGCTCTGGCCTCCGAATCCGGGCACCACGCTCATCACCAGCACCATATCCAGCTCGCCGATGTAGGGCAGCACTTTCTCTACCGGGGTGGCGGGGTTCACGGCAAGACCGGCATGAATGCCCGCGGCGCGGATGGCAGCCAGGGTGGCATGCAGGTCCACCGCCCCCTCGCGCTCCACATGGATGGTAATCATGTTCATACCGGCCTTCACGAAGCGGGGCAGATAGTGGTCCGGCGCGTCAATCATGAGGTGCGCATCCAGATACGCTTCTGCCGGCACGGCGGATCGGATAGCGGCGCAGATATCCGGGCCGAAGGAAATGTTGTCCACAAAGGAACCGTCCATCACATCCAGGTGCAGCCAGTCGGCGCCGGCTTCCAGGGCGCGGTTGGCTTCTTCTCCGATGCGGCGGAAATCACAGGCAAGCATTGAGGGGGCAATCAGCATGGCTTTATTGTAGATTCTACATCGCTCGATTGCAAGGCAAAATGCAAGAGAATGCAGATTTCAGAACGCAGAATGCAGAATGTGAAGTGTGCGCAACGCCTCCCGGCGTTGCGTGGTAATAAAAACCGCCTGAGATTACTCTCAGGCGGTTCAAGGGTGGAAATGTCAGAACCCTTACTGGGCGGGATAGTTCACCATCTCCAGCTTGGGTCGCTGGATGAGCTTCATGATATCCTCGCCGGGGGTGGGCACCGCAGCAGGCTGCTGGGGCAGGGGCTTGGAGGTGAACACCGGGAAGTCGGCCTCCTCCTTGATGGTGCCGCCGGTGGCCAGGGAGTAGTAGCCGCGCTGTGCGTCAAAGCGGCAGTTGATTTCCTTGAGCGGGTTGCCATCGCGGGTGAAGCGGAAATCGGTGGCGGCGTGCCACTGCTTGCCGTCCCAGCGCAGGGCGGGGCCGAATGTGGCGCGGCGCTCATGCTTTTTGGATTCCACATCGCGCTTGAAGTCCTCCACAAAGCCGCAGCCGCCGCCCAGACCACGGTTCAGGGCCTGGATGCGCCAGCAGCTCATGAGCATCCACTTGTTTTCAGCGGGGTCGAAGATATAACCGGCAATCTGGCGGAAATCGGGGCCGTCCTCGTGCTCCACCACCAGGGTGCGGATGACATCGCCTTCCTTCCAGTTGAAGGGGCGCATGGAGTTGCCGCCGGTGCCTTCGCCACCGAAGCGGCGGGTGGTCACGTGCTTGCCCTTCTGCACCAGCTTGGCGCGTTCTTCCTCAGGGGCGGCGTGGGGGTTATCGCCGGAGTCCTTGGCATCCCAGATGGAGAAGATAGCCACGCGCACGGGCTTGCCATCCTTGTCCTTGTGGCCGAGCTCCTGCACGCCGATGTAGCCGCAGCCGAAGTTGTTGCAGGCAAAATAGGTGCCGGGGGCGCTCTTTTCAATCACGGCTTCCTGGTAGGCGGCGGTGTGGCGCGGAATGTTGGGCCCGTAGTGCAGATGCACAGAAGCGCACTGGCGCTTGGCCATGTTTTCCGGCAGCCAGTAGTCCGAATAGCGGTCGGCCTGGGCCTCCTGCGTGCAGCATGCCGCAAGGGCCAGCAGACCCGTCATCAGTGTATAGATGCGTTTCATCACGTCGCATCCTAACATAAACTGGTGAAGTATTCAAGCATAATCAACTCTTGGGAAGCAAGCTCCCCTCTGCTGATAAATTGGACTTTGGCGGGCAGTTGGCGGACGGAACGTCCGCGGAATTCAGAGTCCCGGAGGGACGTCAGCCTTTAGACCGGGGTGCAGCTGCGTCAGCAGCGGAACCCCGGGTATGGTATAAATATTAACCGAACCCCGGCAGGGGTGGCAGAAAGGGATGCAGATTCTTAATGCTGAGCTTTATATGATAGCAGCGCCTGCTGCCACCCCACTTCGGGGGTTCCGGGAATATTATTTGCCTGACCCGGGGTTCCGCCTCTTCGAGGCTTCACCCCGGTCTAAAGGCTGACGTCCCTCCGGGACTCAAAAATGCCTCGGGCTTTCAGCCCGATAAACATCAATTTATCGAGCTGATGTAGGGACGGTTGAGCTTGACTTCGTATGGCTAGTTACTATAATTGAAATATGAACCGCATTGCACTTTCGATATCCTTACTTTTTAGTGGTTTGGCCATGGCGATGACGCCACAGGAGTTCCAGAAGCTCTATGAGAGCAAGGACAAGACGGCTGAGGTGTGCTACAAACTCTACAAGGCCTATGCTGAGGGAGATGGGGTGGAGGCAGACAAGAGCCAGGCGCGCAAGTGGTTGCTCGCGGCGCATGGCAGCGGCATGGCTGCCGCCCGCGAGGAAATCGCGAATCTGCCCTGGCGCAAGAAGGCCAAGCTGAAGCCTACCATCAAGGTGGCTGAGGTGAGCGATGAGGAAGCTATGTCCCTGGGGCGCGAGCTGGTGGAGTTCATGATGGATAACGGCGGGCGCAATCGCATCAACATGAACAGCCTGCCGGAGGAGAAGCCCTCCAAGAAACTGGTAGCCGGTGTGCGGAAGTTCATTGCGCAAGGTGCCGATCTGAATGTGTGCCTGAGCTCGCAGAATGATATGGAGGTGGCCACGGCTCTGTATCTGGCTTGCAAGATGGGTGATGAGGGACTGATGGAGCTGCTGCTTAATCACGGTGCTGACCCGAATGCACATGGTGGTCTGGCTCTCACGGCATTTTACCTGCGGACCCGCCCGAAGGTGGATAGCAGCCAGCCTCTCCTCGGCGGTGGCTCCATCAGCTCCCGTGACCTGAAGAAGATGCAGAAGCGGGATGGCAAGGCAGACAAGAGCCAGGAGAAGCGAGCTCGCAAGTTGTTCAATCTGCTGGTGAAGAAAGGGGCCGATGTGCGCATGTGGAACAATGTAGGTTGGTCTCCCATCTATGCCGCGGTGAATGCTGATTCCCCGCTCGGTGTGCAGATGCTGGTGAAAGCCGGCGCTGACCCCGACCAGAAGCAGAACCCGAACGAGGTGGCTAACCACACCCTTTCGGCCAGGCGCGTCAATTACCTGACGAGCGGTTTCGGGGTGCCGGAGCAGGAGACGCCGCTGAACACCGCTGCCATCTATGCCCGGGATGAAGTGGCCGCCGCCCTGCTCAAAGCCGGTGCCGACCCGACCCTGGCCAATGCCAAGGGGGTGACCCCGCTCCAGTCTGCCCAGCGGATGAAGGAAGAGCTTGATGCCAAGCCGGCGGCAGAGCGTGCTTCTCATCTGATGACGGGTACGGAGAATATGCTCAAACTGCTGAAGGCAGCCAAGAAATAAGGCGGCACCCCCACTTGGGAAAACTCGCCAAATTGGAATTTGTCGGGCTGAAAGCCCGAGGAATTCTGAGCCCGTCAGGGCGACATATCCATAGCGAGTGGTGGAGCGCGTCACGCGTCAGCGTGGCGGGCGTAACCACTCGTACAAACCCAAAAGAAACCTGAACCCCGACGTAGGTCGGGGTGGCAGAAAGCGATGCAACA
>JAGBDZ010000052.1 GCA_017937215.1 Akkermansia sp.
ACCCCACAAACTGCCTCCCTCTCTTCTTGGCCCATCATATTTTCCCCTATCCTCTCTTCTTGCCCATGATTTTTCGTTCAATTATTACAATACAATAAACAAACTCCAAAATTCGGGAGTACAAGATTCCCGAATTTCGGGAATTGGGAGATATTCGTGCCTTAATTGAGGATTTTTGGCAGATGGAGAGGTTGTTTCCCCATCAAAGCGAAACGGGAATCATACTTCGATATGACAAGCTTAAGTAATGGTGTTTACTTGACTTTCGCCCTCAGTATATTACCATACACGTTGTGTCCGAAAGGGTGTGCTTTGCGGCATACCAACAGGCAATGTTATGCAGCAGGCAGAAAAAAATGCGAATTGCACACTGACTGTTGGAGCAACGCCAGCAAGTTTCATCGGAGCATCAAGACGGCTAGCAAATTTCCTCATATATGAATATTGAAAGTTTAAAAAGCGAGTGCACGGCGTACGATTTCAAATTGAAGCTGGAAGAGAAACGCCCAAAAAGCTGGTTGAAAAGCGTAAGCGCGTTTGCTAACGGATCAGGTGGCTCACTTTTCTTCGGTATTGATGATGATGGAACTTTGCAAGGTCTTGAAAACATCCAACATGTATGTGAGGCTATCAGCAATAAAATCCGGGATTATACAGATCCTCTACCTATTGTAGAAATGATTCCGCACAGGATTGGAAATCACGACATATTGCAACTAAAAGTCAATGCCGGCAGCTATACTCCGTATTACTATGTAGGAGACGGGCAACGTATAGCGTATGTCCGCATCGGTGACGAAAGCTTACCTGCGACAGCAGAACACATGATGAGGCTGGTATTGAAAGGCGCTAACAAAACATTCGATTCGTTACACACGGATTATAAAGATGAGGACTACTCCTTTACCATATTGGCAAATGCTTTCAAGATACGTACAAAACAGGAATGGAACAAGAAGTACCTTCGCTCATTCGGCCTGGTTACAAGCACAGGCGAGCTGACTAATGCAGGGGCGCTATTTGCAGATGATTGCCCATTGTTGCAGTCTCGCCTCTATTGTACCCGCTGGGTAGGGGCGTCAAAAGGTGATGCCATCAACGATGCAGAGTATACAGGTAATGTTCTGATGTTGCTTCGCGAAGCGATGAATTTTGTGAAATCAAACACAAGAAGAGGCTGGGAAAAGTTACCGGATGGGCGTAAAAACAAGCCCGAATATGCGGAGCGTGCGGTTCTTGAAGCAATGGTCAACCACTTTATTCACAGAGATTATACCGTGATAGGCGGTGAGGTTCATCTGGATATTTATGATGACCGACTTGCAGTGACCTCCCCTGGAGGGATGTATAATGGTATGTTGATTCAAAACCTTGATATCACGGAAGTTTCATCCGAAAGAAGAAATCCGGTGCTGGCGAATGTCATGGCACAATTGGATTACATGGAGAAAAGAGGAAGCGGACTTACACGGATCTGTAATGAAACTAAAGCCCTGGATGGATATAAAGATGAACTGAAGCCCTCATTCAAATCAACTCCGACTCAATTTCAAACCATCATTTATGCTTCTTCCGACACCCCGAATGTCGGAAACACGACAAAAACACAACTCTCTGAGAGGCAACAAAAAATACTCAACATAATAAAAGAGGCACCCTCTGTCACCGCCAGAAAAATGTCGGAAACTCTGTCGGTAAATCAACGGACCATCGAACGAGATATATCATATCTGAAGAAAATAGGCGCGCTGAAACATGAAGGAAAAAATAACGCCGGCGTGTGGATAATCGTTAATTAAGGATTCGTATATCCCGCATAATCCATGAATCAGACCGTCGTTCATGTATTTTCGCAGTGTAGTATCAAAAGGATAGGCCGCCCCTGAAAACGTATACCTTTGGTTACAAGGCATGAAGGGTGATGTTACATTACAGCAACGCATACGGAGCCTGGAGCAAGAGGTTCGGAGGCTGAGGAACATTCTCAGACAATCAGGCATCTCGTATGCGAAGCCGCCGCGAGAGGAACGCATAACCCAGCAGCATGCGTTGTTTTTCTACTCTGTTTTCAAGGGGAGAAAGGATGTGTTCAGCAGGCGTACGCCTCGGAAGGACGGCGGTGCCGCATACTACCCCGTGTGCAGCCATTTCTGGCAAGAGGGAATCTGCCCGCGACGGATGGGGCAGAAGACAAAATGTATGGATTGCCAGCACCGCGAGTGGAAGCCGCTCAACCAGCGGGTACTCATGAACCACCTGGCCGGTATACGCGATGATGGAGGCGATGTGATTGGCATGTACCCCATGCTTGAGGATGACACCTGCCATTTTCTGGTTTTTGATTTTGATAGTCATACTGCTCCCCTGGCTACCGATTGGAAGGAGGATGTGGATGCGCTGCGCAACATATGCCGGAAGCTGGACGTGCCGGTTCTAGTGGAGCGTTCCCGCTCGGGAGCGGGAGCGCATGTGTGGCTCTTTTTCAGCGAAGCAATACCGGCAAAGACAGCCCGGCGTTTTGGCGCAGCACTGCTGACCAAGGGGGCAGAATCAGTCAACCAGAAAGATTTCCGCTCATATGACCGCATGATTCCTGCTCAGGATAAGCTTCCGGAAGGCGGGCTGGGCAATCTGATTGCACTACCGCTGCAGGGTAGTGCCCTGAAGCAAGGGAACAGTGCCTTTATTGATGAGGACTGGGAGGCCTTCCCCGACCAGTGGGAAGTGCTCCGTAACGTGCAGAAACTGGCACCAGCTTTCATCGAGCAGCGGATTCAGGAATGGGGGCAAGGCGGAGTTCTGGGTACGCTGACGAGCCTGGTTCTGGCTGATGACGAGGTTGAAAAGCCCTGGGAGAAGACAAAACCCACGCTCTGCGCCCGTGACATCAGCGGAAGCATGCACCTGGCCTACTCCGATATGATTTATGTGGAGAAAAGCGGACTCTCGGCACGCGCGCAGAATACCCTGCGTCGCCTGGCGGCATTCAGCAACCCACAATTCTATCGCACCCAGGCCATGGGGTTCTCCACAGCGCGAGTTCCACGCATCATCTACTGCGGGCGGGATGAGGGGAATTACATTGCGCTGCCACGCGGCGTGCGGGAGGAACTCCACGCGCTCCTGAACTCTGCTCGAATTCCCTACACGGAAGAGGATATCAGGCAAACGGGCCAGGCCATCAGCGTGAGTTTCACCGGCAAACTCTACCCGGAACAACAGGTAGCGACAGATGCCATGCTGATGTACGAAACCGGCATTCTGCATGCCGCAACCGCCTTCGGTAAAACGGCCGTGGGGGCCTATCTGGTGGCTGAACGAAAGGTAAACACCCTGGTTCTGGTTCACAACCGGGAAATCATGAAGAACTGGGTGGAGGATTTTCAGAAATTTCTGGATATTGATGCACCGCTGCCCACTTATAAGACTCGCACGGGCCGCACCAGGAGCCGGAAAAACCACATCGGCTGCCTGTACTCGGGCCACGATTCCACCACCGGGTTCATCGATGTGGCGATGTTCAGCTCGCTGGGGAGCGGAGAGGAAGTTTCAGACATAGTCAAAAGCTACGGAATGGTAATCATGGACGAATGCCACCACGCTGCCGCCCAGACGGCAGAGGGGGTGCTCCGCCGCATCACAGCAAAATATGTGTACGGACTCACCGCCACCCCGAAGCGAGATGATGGCATGGAGCCCAAAATGCTCATGCAGCTCGGTCCTATCCGCCACCGCTTCACCGCCCGCCAGAAAGCAGCCACCCAGAACGTCCGCCACCTCATTTATCCGCGTTTCACTCGCCTGTACAATCCTGGTGAGGAATGGAAAATCAACGAAGCATACCAGGCCGTCATCTCCGATGCCCCGAGAAACAATCTCATCATCAACGATACTCTGGCAGCCATAGAGGAAGGCAGGACCCCGCTGCTGCTGACAAAATTCCGTGCACACGCATCACAGTTGCAACAAATGCTCGCTCAGCACGTTCCACATGTCATTCTGCTGCAAGGAGGCGGCTCAACTCACGAACGCGAACAGCTGCGGCAGCGACTGAACAGCATTCCGGCAAACGAGAAACTGGCTGTGGTCGCTATCGGCAAGTATATCGGCGAGGGGTTCAATATGCCCCGGCTGGATACCCTGATGCTAACTACCCCGATTGCATGGGAAGGCAATGTCGAGCAATATGCAGGTCGTCTCCATCGCGATTACGAGAGCAAAAAAGAGGTAATCATCTACGATTACGTGGACAGTAACATCCGAGTGCTGGATAACATGTACCATAAGCGGCTCCGTGCATACAGAAAAATAGGGTATGAGCTTTACCACCACTGCCCGGATCCACTAAATCATGCCGATTCGATTTTCGATGCAGATTCGTACCTTCCCCTGCTCGAGCGAGATATGGAAAACGCCCGGAAGGAAGTGATAATCTCCTGTCCGGAACTGAGCTTATCCAAGACCAATTGGCTGCGCTCCATCATCTCCCGCAGGATACACGATGGCATCCGGGCAACGCTCATTTCCAAGCCGCCCGATTCCTACGCAGCGAAGCAGCAAGCTGCAATTGTGCATCAGCATGCAGCATTGGCCGCAGCCGGCATCCACCTCAACACCACCGCTGTACTACACCACCGCTTTGCCATCATTGACCGCACTATCGTATGGTACGGCAATGCCCATATTCTTTCCAAAGACAAAGCGGACACGTGCCTCATCCGCATCTCTGCACCGGATGTAGCCTCAGACTTACTATCCGCATGTATCGAACATAAGCAGAATGGAGATCAGCTTCTATTGCTATAGCTGAGCAACACCAGAAACGCCCCCCCTCTTTTACAGTGCAGAGATGGGGTAGCTGAGGGCACCGGCAGTGTTCAGTTTTTCGATGCTGGAGGCGGTGCAGAAAACGATGCCGGGGTGCATACCGTTGAGGGCCGCAGGGATGTGGTGCATGCCCTTCAGGTCAGACGCGAGCGGGCGGGTACTCTGCTTGACTTCCATGGGGTAAAGGCACTGGTTATACTCCAGCAGGAAATCAACTTCGGCGCCATCGAGGTTGCGGAAGTAATAGAGCTGGGGATCGATGCCCGCATTGGTGAAGCTGCGAAGCAGCTGCCCATACACCCAGGTTTCGAGCATGGCGCCGGCCAGAGGGCTGCGAGCCAGGTCGGCGGGACTCTGGTAGCCGGCGAGCCACGAACACAGGCCTGTGTCCAGGAAGTAGAGTTTGGGGCTCTTGGCAAGTCGTTTCAGGCTGTTGGTATGGTATGGTCTGAGCAGGGAGATAATGCCCGATGTTTCCAGAATCGACACCCAGGCGGCGGCGGTTTTCGGGGAAACTCCGGCATCCCTCGCTAGGTCGCTGTAGACGAGTTGCTGCCCGGTGCGCAATGCGGCAGAGCGCATGAGGGTGACAAAGGCGCTTTTATCGCCCACCTGGGAAAGGCTCTGCACATCGCGCTCCACATAGGTCTGCAGATACGAGCTGAAGAAATCGCGCACGGGCATCTGGGGGTACTGTATCAGCTGCGGGTATCCGCCGCGCCAAATGCGTTCGTAAAGCGCCGAAATGCCACAGGTTCCCTCAACCGGTGTAGATTTTGAAAGAGTCGACGGCAGAAAACTCGAGGCTCCTGCTCCATGTCCCAACATTTCCTGCTGAGAAAGAGTCATGAGTTCCAGAATACCGATGCGCCCGGCCAGACTCTCGGTCACACCTTTCATCGTGTGAAAACGCTGCGAGCCGGTCAGCCAGTACATGCCGGGGCGGCGGTCTGCATCCACCCGCACTTTGATGGCACGCAGAAGTTCCGGAGCATACTGTATTTCATCGATGCAGAGAGGAAGTCCATGCCTGTCCAGAAACCCATTGGGGTCTTCCTTGGCTCGAGCGGCTTCTACATAGTCATCCAGGGTGACATAATTCATTCCCTCGGGGAGCATGCCGCGCAGCAGGGTCGATTTCCCCACCTGGCGTGCTCCGGTAAGCATCACACAGGGGAAATAGCCGGCCAATTCCTCAATCTTCCTGCGCAGGGTGCGCTCGTATATCCGCAAGGGTTCCATGCCCGCATTATGCCGCAAATCGGGAGATATAGCAAGTGAATTCCCGAAATTCGGGAGTGTTAAATTCCCGAATTTCGGGAATTGAGGGCGTTTTGCTCCCGATTTGTGGCGAGGAAGTTAAAATAAGAGGCTGCATTATTTTAATTTCGGACTGCTGATTAAAATAAGTGCGCTTATTATTTCAGGGTGGGTGAGATTTTTTCCCAATGGGTGGGTGATTGTGGGGAAAGGAAGAAGCGGAGTGAACGATATCTTGCCTGCGGCAAGACGATATCCACGCTGCGCGTGGACGATATCGCGGCTATGCCGCGACGATATCCGTGAGCCGGAGGCTCACGGACAGGAAAAGTAACAGACTCATTCTGGTGTGTCGCGCATCATTCTTGACAATGGGGAGGGGGATATGAGAAACTGCGGGTGTGATTGATATTTGTCTTCTGGGGACCGGCGGGACGCTGCCGCTGGTGAATCGATGGCTCACCTCGCTGATGGTGCGCTACCAGGGGCATGGTGTGCTGATTGATTGCGGCGAGGGGACGCAGATTGCGGCGCAGCGCGTGGGGATGAGTCTGAAGCCGGTGGATAAGATTCTGCTGACGCATCTGCACGCGGACCACGTTTCGGGGCTGCCGGGGCTGCTGCTGACGATGGGCAACATGGGCCGCGAGGAGGATCTTTCTATCATCGGGCCGGTGGGGACGGAGCGCGTGGTGCATGCGCTGCGGACGATTGCGCCGAATCTGCCGTTCGATATCCGGGTGAGCGAGCTGGAGACGCCGGAGGAGACGATGTTTTTCCGGGATTGCGATATTCACGCGTTTCAGGTGCAGCACGGGGTGCCGTGCTATGGATACAGTTTTACGCTGCCGCGCGCGGGTAAGTTCGATGCACAGCGCGCCCGCGAACAGGGGATTCCGATGGAGTTCTGGGGCCGCCTGCAGAAGAAGGGCGAGACGATTGAGCACGAGGGGCGCATCTTTACGCCGGATATGGTGCTGGGCCCGCCGCGCAGGGGGCTGAAGCTGACCTACTGCACGGATACGCGCCCGGTGCCGGCGATTGCGGCGGCGGCGGCGGATTCGGATTTATTTATCTGCGAGGGGATGTATGGCGAGGATGAGATGCTGCCGAAGGCTCGCGAGAACCGGCACATGCTTTTCAGCGAGGCGGCGCGTCTGGCGGCGGAGGCCGGCGGGGTGAAGGAGCTGTGGCTCACGCATTTCAGTCCCAGCCTGCCGAATCCGAAGGCGTATCGCGATGTGGCGCGCGCTATTTTCCCGAATACGCAGGTGCCGCGGGATGGATGGGTGAAGACGCTTCAATTCGCAGAAAGCGAATGAGAATTACGAATTACGAGTTACGAATTACGAATTACGAATTACGAGTTACGAGTTACGAGTTACGAGTTACGAGTTACGAGTTACGAATTACGAATTACGAGTTACGAGTTACGAGTTACGAGTTACGAGTTACGAATTACGAGTTACGAATTACGAGTTACGAGTTACGAATTACGAGTTACGAGTTACGAATTACGAGTTACGAATTACGAGGTACGAATTACAAAGTAATGAGGTCCCGCCGCTGCGACCTGCGGTTGCTCCGGGGTGGCGGGCCCGCCAGCTAGCCGGCGAGGGGAGAGTTGGATGTGCGAGGGGCATTGCGGGCGAAGGCAACAAATTTTAATTTTTTTTCTATTTGTTTGAACGTTTTTCCCGGTGGGGGCATCTATATCTGCATAAGAAGCCCCGATGCGCAAGTTGAAAGGGTAAGTGAAAAGTCTTTTTCATGTAGTTTCAGAGTTGATTAGAGAGAGCGAACGGGCGCCGTGAGGCTGCCCGTTCTGCTTTTGTGGGGAAAACTGTGTCGGGGCACGAGACTTCAGTCCCGATTATGTGCGCCGTGATTTCGGGACTGAAGTCCCGCGCTCCGATAAGATTCACCGCAAAGTCCAATTCATAAAAACTGAATAACGCGGCTGGCGGGTATGGCTATGGGGTAACCGGCGGCGGCCCAGGCGCGTTCGGCGGCGAGTCCGCAGGCCCAGGCACCGGCAGCAGCGGCGCGGAAGGGCGGCAGCCCCTGGGCCGCAAGGGCGCCGATGGTGCCGGCGAGCACATCGCCCTGCCCGCCATTGGCCATGTAGGGACCGCCGGTGGTGTTGTAAAGGGTATTCTCCCCATCGGAAATGATGGTGCGGGCGCCTTTGAGCAGGAGGGTGCAGGGATGCTCCGCCAGGTAGCGGGCCACGGTTTCGCGTCGGGTGGCTGCGGGGCGCGGGGCGAGCCGGCGCATTTCGCCGGGGTGCGGGGTGAGCACCCAGTTGGGCTGCGGCTGCCAGCCACAGGCGGCGGCGGTGTTCAGGCCATCGGCATCGAGCACGACGGTGCCCGCAAACTCGCTGGCGAGACGGCGCAGGGATTCGGCGGCCACGGGCTGCACCTCACCCAGGCCGGGGCCGATGACGAGGGCGCGGGCATCGGGTTCGTGGATATCGGCGTAGCTGCCGACGGGGCGCACCATGATTTCAGGTGCCACGCGGGCGGCCAGAATGGGGTACACCGGCGGCAGGCAGTAAAGCACCACCAGCCCTGCCCCGGCAGCCAGGGCGGCCTCCGCACACATCTGGGCGGCACCGATCATGCCCACGCTGCCGGCCACGATGGCAACACGCCCCGCCCGGTTCTTGAAGCAGGAATAGGCGCGCCGCGGCAGCAGTGGGGAGAGTTCCGCAGCATCGGCCACGCGGGCGGAATCCGCAGCGGGCAGCGCGCCGACCTCCGGCAGGGGGATGCAGATGAGGCGGCCCACGGCGTCCTCCGCGCCATCGGCCAGGAGCCCGGGTTTCACGCCGCCGATGGTGGCGGTGGCATCCGCCAGCACCACATCGGCCCCGTGGGCGCCGGTGGCAGAATCCAGCCCGGTGGGGATATCGATAGCGAGGGTGAGGCTGCGAGAACTGGCGGCGCGGAGCTCATTCAGCTCGCGCACCAGGGCGGCATAGGCCGGGCGCAGCTCGCCCACGGCCCCGCTGCCCAGCAGTCCATCGATGATGAGCAGGCCCTCCTGCGGCGCGGGAGCGGCGTCGGTTTCCTCCTCGCGGCCGCAGAGCTGGGCAGCGGCATCGGGCGAAAGGGAACCGGCGCAGCGCAGGGTGATGGGGCAGCCGAATCGGGCGGCCAGGCCGATGGCATCGCCGGCGTTGTTACCGCTGCCGGCATAAACCACCACGCGGGTGGGCGCAAACCCGCGCAGCAGCGGCTCGGTGCCGCACGCGCTCCACAGGCGGTCGATGACGGTGTTCATGAGCGCCAGGGAGGTCACTTCCCCGCTGGCAAAGAGAGCTTGTTCGGCTTCACGCACGCTCCGGCTGCTGCAAATCTTCATGCTGCCAGTTTACGCCTTGGTGACAAGATAGTCAAGCCGGCAAACAGAATTAGCACTTGCAGGCAGGCGGTGGATTTGCTAGCATGTGTGGCGATGATTTACCGCAAGGCAGTGGCGGTTCTCATACCGCTTTCTCTGCTGGCCGCGGCGCAGGAGCCGCAGCCGGTGGCGGAGCCTGCGCCCCCCGCGGCAGAATCCCCTGCCCCGGAGGCCCCGACCGCCGAGGCCATCGACTGGAAAGCCGAGGAGGAGGCGGTGCTGCGGGAGGCGGCTGCGCGCGGAATCACCCCGGACCGCAAGGCGGCCGCAGTGGCCATGGCGAATGAACAGCAGCAGCACAACGGCTACCTGCCGGATGTGGACGAGCATGTGATTTCGCACAGCAAGCTTTTCTCCGTGAGCGGCGGCGATTCGCTGCGCATGGGCGCCATTGCCTCGCGTGCGGATGATTTATACTCCCAGGTCTGCAAGTTGCTGCAGCTGGAGAAAAAGCACAAGCACCTCATTTCCATACGTCTGCTGGGCAAGAGCACCGATTCGCCCTCGCTCCATCCCATCCGCACGCGTATCAACATCATCGATGGGCAGCCAAACTTCCAGGTGCGCATTTTTCCGGGCGGCGGTATCGACCTGGACCGCATGGACAAAGCCATCATCACGATGATTCTCTATGAGTATGTGCTGCGGGATCTGGACCCGGATGCCTACCCGGACGACATCGGGCTGCCGGGCTGGCTGGTGGCGGGCCTGCAACAGGCGGTGCTGTGGAAAACCGGGCGGGCGGAGAGGCGCATCTACCAGCAGCTTTTCCAGCGGGCTGAGATGCTCTCGCCTGAGGAGATGGTATCCGTTGCAGAGCCGGAGAAGCTGGATGCCGCAAGCCGCCAGGTATACGAGGTGTCGTGCGGCGTGCTGCTGATGAGTCTGATAGACCGCGAGGGCGGGCTGGACCAGCTGAAGAATCTGCTGGATGCCGCCGCCACGGCAGATGGCTCCCCGGTGGAAACAATTACGGAGCATTTCCACGAGCTGGGGGTGGATAGTTCGCTGCTGAACAAGTGGTGGGCCATTGAGCTGGCGAATCTGGCCCTGCCCCGCGCCACAGAGGCCATGGCCCCGCTGGAATCGGAGCGCATGCTGCAGGAGGCGCTCACCATCATGTATTTTGACCCCGCCACCGAGGTTCCGCGCCCGGTTTCGCTGGATGATGCCTACGCCCTGGTGGAGCTGCCGAACTGGCGCCGCCAGATTCAGCCGGCCATCACGCGGCTGGTTTCACTGAGCCACACCTGTTTCCCGGGTTACCGGCCGATTGTGACGGAGTATTGCCGGGTTATCGGCCAGCTGCTGGACGGCGCGCACCCGGACGCGGTGCAGAGCAGTCTGGGGCCGCTGCAGGAGCTGCGGCGCGCATACTACTCCGCGGCTATCCGCGGGCGTGATTACCTGGACTGGTTCGAGATCACCTTCACCGGGCAGGAGCGCGGCCGCAGTTTCGATTCGTATCTGGAGACCATGCAGCTGCTGCGCCAGGAACACCCGGGCCCGGATACGGCCATGAGCCGCTATCTGGACGACATCGAGGCGCTGTATGGCCAGCAGGAGGGCGCCCCCCTGCCCGATTCCCTGCGCAAAACCGCCCGCCAGAACCGCAAGGATAAACAAAAGAAACGCCCATGAGCCGCACCCCCACACCCACCACACCACCGGATATGGCAGCCGAGCAGGAAGCACACGCCGAGGGATTTGCCCGCGTGTGCGGCATCGACGAGGCCGGTCGCGGTCCGCTGGCCGGGCCGGTGGTGGCCGCAGCGGTGATTCTGCCGGCGGGCTACGAGCTACCGGGTCTGAATGATTCCAAGAAGCTCACGGCGAAGAAGCGCGAAGCGCTGTACGAAGCACTGATGGCGGATGATGCGGTGCAGAAGAGCATCGCCCAGGCCACGGTGGAGGAGATTGACGAGTTGAACATACTGCGAGCCACGCACCTGGCCATGCGCCGCGCAGCGGAGGGGCTGCCCGGCGGGGTGGATTTCTGCCTGATTGATGGTCTGCCGGTGCCGGGATTTCCACTGCCGAGCCGCAGCATCGTGAAGGGAGATGCGCGCTGCCTGAGTATCGCCGCCGCCAGTATTCTGGCCAAGGTATGGCGCGACCACTACATGCAGGAGCTGCACCGCCAGTTCCCG
This sequence comes from Akkermansia sp., assembly GCA_017937215.1. Classification (GTDB taxonomy): domain Bacteria; phylum Verrucomicrobiota; class Verrucomicrobiia; order Verrucomicrobiales; family Akkermansiaceae; genus Akkermansia. The sequence continues at coordinate 11,646 of JAGBDZ010000052.1, forward strand.
GCGTACGGATTTGACCGCCACGCCGGCTACGGCACCAAAGCCCACATGCAAGCCATTCGAGAACATGGAGCTACGATACACCATCGCCGCACGTTTGCGCCTGTTACACAACTGGAACTGCCCCTGGGTTGAGGGGCAGCCCCCGCGGGGCGCCTATCTGGGGGAGTATGGTGAGCTTGTGGCAGAATCCTGGCTGCGGGCGCAGGGATACAAGATTCTGCGCCGCCGCTTGCGTCTGGGTGCCGGGGGCGAGGTGGATATCATCTGCCGCAAGGGGGAGCTGCTGGTGTTTGCCGAGGTGAAAAGCGCGCTGAGCAGCGCCGCCGGGCGCCCTGCCCGCCGCGTGAATGAGCACAAGCGCGAGCTGCTGCGCCGCGCCGCCGCACTGTGGCTCCGTCGGCTGGGGAGCGAGGTACCCAGCCGCATGGATATCATCGAAGTGCTGCTGCCACCGGGTGGAAAACCTTCCGTGAACCACATCGAGGGAGCCTTTGCGCTGAGGAAATTATGAGCGCAACGGCGGGGGAAGGTGCGCAAGCAGCGCTGCGGGTATGCCGGGGAGCGCGGGTTCGGCGGGTTTGGAGGCTTCGGCTTCTAGCATAGCCAGGCGGGTGTCCTCAATCATAGCTTTGAACTTATCAGCCTGGCTGTACTCGCCGGTGGTGTCGCGAAAGATTCCGGCGAGCCAGCAGCGTTTTTCCTCGATACTCAGAAATTTCTTTTTAGCCATGGAGGGGGAGGTGGAAATCGAAGAGGCGGCGGAGGCGTTCCTTGCCGGCAGGAGCCAGCACGTAGCGTTCCGCCAGAGGGCTGATGCAGCGCAGCTCGCCAAAGGAGCTCAGCAGGCGCAGCTGGGTGGTGCACACGCTGAGCGAAAGCCCGGTTTCCTGCGAGATATCGCTCTTGTGCTCGAGGCCGGCGGCCACGGCCACCAGCACCAGCCTCGCGGCGGGCGAGAGCTCATCGTGCTGCACGCGGCTGAGGAAGCGGCAGGCAAAATCAATTGCTTTCATGTTGCGGGTATGGAATGGTTGGGTGAGTAAATCAGTCGTGGCAGCTCATACTCTGGCGCCACAAGCGGTAGAGGGGGTGGGAATCGTTCGACATATTCTGCACGGCGTTGAAATGAGCCGCCTGAGGGAGCGCAATGCGCTGGTATTCCTCGCCCAGGGCCTGGCGGGCGGTGGTGCTGTTGATGAGGGGGATGCAGAGTTTCCACGCCAGGCGAAGAACCAGCGCCTCCACAAAGAGAGGCTCGAAGAGAGCGGTATCTTCCACATCGGCAATGTAAAGCAGCCGGATGGTGGACGACGGACAGTAGACCGCGCGGCCACGGAGGGTCCAGCAGCGGCTGTTCACCCCGAGCACGCGCAGGCAATCGGTGGGCAGACTGTGGCGGAGCTGGTGGGTGTCGTCGCCGTGGTTTTCCTCGGCGCTGTGGAGGGTGGTGCTCACGGTGGCAAAGCTCCAGCGGTTGGCGCAGAGCACCTCGCGGCGCACCGGGTGGTAGTGCATGTAGCACATGCGGGACGGCAGGCTGCCGTTCGGGTCGAACTTCTGAATGGGGGATTCTCCGAGGCGGCTGAGGGCCAGGTTACAGATATCCAGCGGGGTGGGCGGGGTGTTTTCTGGTGTGGTGGTTAACATGGTAATTACGGGTACGCTGAATAAAGTGCCACAGAATCCACATGCAGGCAAAATGATATGCAGAGGTGGTACAATCATGCAGACGAAACGCGGTTGCCCGTGTTGAAATTGTCTGGTCAGCCCGGGCGGGGTGGGCTAGAGTCTGCCGCATGAACGCAGATGCCAGAGACCGGGCATGGGAATACTACGAGACCGCAGGGCGCGATATGAACGCCGACCTGACGGCTCTGGCGGCACACCCGCAGGGGATTGTGCTGCTCATGCCCCGGCTGGTGGTGCTGATGAAACCGGTGTGCAGCCGCGAGGTGCTGCTGTGGACCGATCTGCCGCAGATTTTCCCAGCAGCGGATGCGTGGTACGTGCACCTGCTGGTGGGGGATCTGGCGCTGGCCCGTCGGCTGGCAGCAAGCTTAGCACCGCGGCGCTGGCTTTGCTTCCAGCGCGGGTTGCGCACACCGGCGCCACACCGCCTGCCCTGGCGCGCGTTCGTGAATCATTAACCACCAAACCATATCAACCAATCATGGGCTTCAGCAGCAGTAACAACTACCGTGCCGCCACCACCACGATTCCTGTGGTGACGCAGAACACCGCCGAGGAATCACAAAACGCCGCCAACCAGACCAGCGCCCATAAGAAAGGGCTGCTTTCCACCATTCTGAGCTCCCACCGCCGCAAGGAAACCACCTCTGCTGTGGATTCAGCAAACTCCACCCTGGGCTGATGCAGACGCTACTCAACAACTACCACAGCCTGAAGGCGGCCCGGGCTCCCTGGGAGAGCTGGTGGGAGAATCTGCGGCACTATGTGCTGCCCGACCGCCACCACACCGACAGCGGACACGACAGCGCCGAGGCGCCACCCGCCCACCACCTGAGCGACACCACCGCCGTGGAAGCCTGCCAGAAACTGGCCAGCGCCCACATGAGCTACATGACGCCCAGCAACGAACTCTGGTTCAAATGGAGCTGCCCGCTGCCGGATGCCGGGGATGAGGCAGAATCCTGGTACAACCGCTGCTCCGAAATCGCTAACCGGGAACTGGCGCAGAGCAATTTCTACACCGAGCTGCACGAGTGTTTCCTGGACCGCGTGGGCCTGGGCACCGGCAGCATGTACTGCGGCAGCACCCGCAGCGGAGGGCTGCTTTTCCGCCACATTCCCTGCGGAGATTTTGTGTGCGCGGAGAATGACGAAGGCACGCTGGATACCTACATGCGTGAGTTTTCGTTCACCCCGCACCAGGCCGCTGCCAAGTTCGGTGCCAAGGCGCTGGGCCCCCGCGGCCGGGGCATGCTGGAACAAGCGCGCAACCCGCACGAGGGTGAGCTGCGGTTCCTGCATGTGGTGCGTCCGCGAGCCAGGCGCAACCGCCACCGCGACAACGCTCGCAACATGCCTTTCGAGAGCATTTACTACTGCCTTGATGACCAGTGCACCGTGCAGGAAAGTGGCTATCGCGAAATGCCCTACATGGTGACGCGTTTCCTGCGCTGGGGCGAGGGGGTGTACGGGCTGCCGCCCGCGCGGCTCGTGTACCCGGACATCCGCCAGGCACAATTTCTCAACCGCATCCTGGATATGCTGGGCGAGGTGGCCGCCTTCCCCCGCATTCTGGAGCTGGCCAACCAAGCTGGCGAAGTGGATTTACGCGCCGGCGGCCGCACCCTCATCAACCCGGAAAGCGCCAGTCTCGGATTTCCGCGCGAATGGGCCACCCAGGGTCGCTACGACGTGGGCATGGACCGCCTGCGGCAGAAGCAGGAGTCTATTCGCCGCGCCTTCTTTGTGCCCATGCTGGAACTGTGGAGCGAGCAGAAACAGCAGATGACTGCCAGCGAGGTCTATGCCCGGGAGAACGAGCGCGTGATGCTTTTCTCGCCCTCGTTCACCCTGTTTGCCAGCGATTTCCGCCCGCTCATGGAGCGCGTGTTTGCGCTGCTGTTCCGGCTGGGGCGTTTCCCGCAGCCGCCTACCACAGTGCTGCAGGCAGACCGCAGTGGCGAACCGGGAATCGAGCTGCCGCAGGTGGTTTACCAGGGACGCATTGCCATGGTGATGCGCCGCCTGCAGTCGGAAGGCATAGCCCGCACCCTGCAGCGGCTGCAAACCATGGCGGGTATGGATAACAGCCTGCTCGACCACGTGGACCTGGACCGCACCTTCCGCACTGCGGCCCGCATGGACGGCGTGCCGGAGGAATTGCTGCGCCCGGAGGTGGCCGTGAAACGCATGCGCCGCAAGCGCGAAGCCGCCGAGCAACAGATGCAAGCACAGAATCAGCCCCAGCCATGATTTACCACAGAAATCCCCTGCAGGAACAGGCCCGCGAGGAACGCCGGCGGCTGCTCTCCCTTTTCTCCCACCCGGAGGGGGAGCAGGTGCTGGCCGACCTGGAGCGGCGCTTCGAAACGCACCTGCCCGTGTTCCAGGGCAAGGCCGGCGGCTATGACCCGCTGGATGCCATGCGCCGCGATGCGCACCGCGAAATCTTCCTGGTAATTCGCCACCAGCTGGAGCTGGCCCGGCAGGAAGCAACACAAACCCAACGAAAAAACGATGAATAACACCGAAGACAATACCACACCGCCCCCCACGCCCCCGGAAACCACCGCCTCGCCGCTGCTGAATGACGATGGCGCCTTTGCCCCGGGCTGGTTCACCCGCTTTGAAGAGCTGCAGCCCTTTGCCGCCACGCTCTCCAAATTCCAACGCCCCGAGGCCCTGGCCAAGAGCTACGCGAATCTTGAAAAACTGCGAGGCTACCCAGATACCGCCGATGCTGCGCGCATGGCCGCCTTCCGCGCGGCAGTGGGGCTGCCGCCCAAGGCGGAGGAATTCACGCTGGAGCGCCCGCAGAACACGCCCGATGAGCTCTGGGATGAAAATCTGGTGAACCAGCTCAGCGGCGTGGCCTATGAATATGGCGTGCCGCCCAAAGCCATGGCCGCCCTGGCTGAGCGTTATACCGCAGAAAACCGCCGCTTTCTGGAGCGCTGCCAGCAGGAGAATGCCGAAGCCGTGGCCCGGGCAGATGCCACGCTGCAGCAGGACTGGGGAAGCGCCTACGAGCAGAATATGCAGACGATTGAACGCTTCCTGCACACCATGGGCGAGCGCGCCGGGGTGAATGTGCAGCAGCTGGCCGAAAACCCGGCGCTGCGAGCCAACCCCGACTTTGCAAGACTCATGCTGGAAGCCGCCGGGCTCATGGATGAAGCACCGCTGCACACCGGCCAGCAGACGGACCAGAAAAAGGAGGCTCACCGCATTGCCCACGACCCAACCCACCCGCTGCACGAGGCCTACATGCGCACCAGCCACCCGCAGCACCGCTACGCCAACGAGCAGTACGATCGCCTCGCCTTCGGCCGCAAACTGTAACCTATCCAGGCTGCCATAATTAATCCCCCGGCTCCTCTGCTTCAGGAACCGGGGGATTTCTTGTTACTGCATTCCAGACGCGAAAAGGATGCTCATTCAGCGGCGATGCCCACCGCGGCCACCGCCGAAACCACCGCGGCTGCCTCCACCATGGGAACGGAAGCTGCTGTGTGAGCGAGAGCTCATCTGCGGACGCGATGCTCGCATCTGCGGGCGGCTGCTCACCCGGGGCCGGCTATTCACCTGCGGACGTCTATTCATCTGAGGACGGCTATTCACCTGAGGACGGCTATTCATCCGGGGACGGCTATTCACCTGCGGACGATTACCCATCTGGGGGCGTTTACCTGCCTGCGGGCGCGGCTGCACCCCGGGCCGGGAAGCATGGGACGGTCTGCCGGCAGACTGGTGGTGCCCACCTGCCTGCGGGCGTCCGGCAACATGGTGACCGCCGTGGGAGGGCCGCCCCCCGGCATGATGCCCACCTTGGGACGGACGAATCCCCGCATGGTGCCCACCACCATGGTGCCCGCCATGCGGCGGTCTCACACCGGGGTGATGCCCGGAGGGGTGGTGATGCGGCACCGCCACCCGGTGCACATGGGCCGGGTAATGCCAGTGGCCGCAATACCAGGGCGCAGGGCCCCAGTCCGGCACCAGGCACGCAGCTGTGATAGCGGCTATGGAAAAGATAGCCACACCCGCGGCTGTGTAACCATACACCGGGCGGCCATAGGAATAGCCGTAAATCGGGAAACCGTTCACATCATAGCTCGCGTTGGTCCACTCCACAGAGGTGCTCCACCCGGGGCCGCCCACCCCCACCGAGGCGCTCGTGTACATGGGGTAATCGTACACCACGCACGAACTCAGCACTACGGCCGACCCGGCCATCAAAGCTATGTATTTCAGTCGTTTTTTCATTGCGATACAGGGGGCTGTTTACAATGAAAGCGCGATAACATCGCGCTTTTGTTTGAAAATTACAAATTTTCTTCCAATTTCTGTAAATACCGTTCTGTCTCGCCCGGTTGCATATTGAACTTGCGCGCAAACAATGCGTCGGAGCCCCATATATCCCGCCAGTGTTCCTCGGTCAGGTCCATGGGCGACTGGGAATTATTCACCGGCCACTTCAGATACCGCTGGTTATCATCGGTGGCAGATGCCCCATACGGCGTCCGCGAGAGGCAGGTCTGAAAAAACAATTCGTCGCTGCAGAAAGTGTGGTGAAAAAAATAGCGGAACAGCGGGTGCCGGGCAGCATACTCTGCCACAGCGGCCAGCCCTTCTCCCGTGAGCGACCACCACTGCGCCCCGGAATAAAAGGGACGGAATACAAAGTAGAGCGGGCGGCGCAGCTTTAAGCGAATCCATTTGTTCGTGTATGGCCAGAACCAGCGGTGCCAGGGGCTGTATTTGCTCACAATCCAGCGGGGAAACCAGGTTCCCACGCGGTGAATACCTCCATCCCGCCCCCAGGAGTCGCGGCGAGGCAGGCGTTTGTACTCAATAATCTGGCGTTGCGCTGCATACGCCTCATCCAATGCTGCATCCAGCACCTGGCGCGGCTTGGCCGGCAGACACTGGCCACTGAGCAGATGCACGTACCGGTATTGCTTCCCGCTGCTCACCACGTGCCCGACTGCTGCCAGCGTTCCCTCCACCACTGACCAGTCTGCCCAGGTGACCGTCACACGCTCCGGCACAAGCCGGATACGCTCGCTCGTCTGAATCCGGTCGGCAATGTCACTTGCCTTGTCCACGTGAATGAACACATCGTGCCCTCCGGCAGCCAGATAGGCGGCCAGCTCATTCACCTGCCAGGGATTCCGGTGACACAATATAATATACGCATCGTGCACGGTTAAGCAGTATACACCAGGTTTCGCCGACTGTAAAGCATGCGCTACACCAATCTCGTAAACTTTTTACCAGATTAGTTGTAGTTTTGCTTGACGCCGGGCCCAAATTGTGTAAAATAGCGCACCGCTTTATTTTTTAACGTCACCTAGAACATCTTATGTCCCGTATCTGCAATATCACATTTGCCATGCCGCACAAAGGCCGTCGCATTCATCGTTCCGGTCTTGCCAAGAAGAAGGGTGGTATCGGCCGTCACGTCACCAAGGTGGTGAACCGCACTGTTTACCCGAACCTTCAGGAGAAGCGCATCTGGGTGCCCGAGCTCAACGGTGGCAAGGGTGGCTACCTCCGCATGAAGCTTTCCTGCAAAGCTCTGCGTACTATCTCCAAGAACGGCGCCTACAACACGCTCAAGAAGGCTGGGATTCTTTACTAAATCCTGCTGCTTTTTTTGAACGGAGCGGTTACCTCCTGCGTCTACAATCCAAAACCGGACCCGGAGGTGCCGCACGGCGGTTCAGAAACGAACGCGGACACCTCGCAGGGATTCGTCCCTGCCTTTAGCTTTCAGATATAATTCACTAAAATGACCCCGCAACAGACCAAGATCGCGCTTCGTATCAATGACGATAACCTTAACCACCACCTGTGGAACAACCGCGGCGTGTGGTGGTGCCACGTGACGGTGCACAAGCCGGATGCAACGGCTGAACGTCTGCGCTTCTCCCTCAAGACCCGCAACATTGAGCGCGCCCGTCGTCTTCGCGACCGCATCTTCGAGGACATCCAGCGCCACTTCGGCATCGCTGCCTGAGCCGGATTTCCCATAACAGTTTCCGCAATAAACCACCGCGCCGGATAGCCCTGCTACCCGGCGCGATTGTTTTGAACTGCTCCTGCTCAGAAAATACTAATCCAGGTCGTTGATAGCATCGATCAGCTCGCGGAGACGGGCCTGCCTCGGCGTAGCCATCGTTATCGAAGCATAAAGCGCAGACTGTAACCTGACTAATCCAGGTCGTTGATGGCGTCGATCAGCTCGCGGAGACGGGCGTAGTTCCCCCGCTTGAAGGTGAACTTGATGCGGCTGAGGTAGCCGAGGCGCTCATCGGGGTCGGAGTGGTCGGCTTCCAGCTGCACCATATCCTTCAGGGGCATGATATCCTTGAAATCCTCGCGCAGCCAGGGGAGCGAAGCCTCCGCCATGGGGTGAGAGAGGCGGATGGAAAGCGTGTCGCCATCGAAATAATACGAGTGGTAGCGGCTGTAGAAATGAGAAATGTGGTGGTAGGCGTCCTCGGCATCCTTGGAAACATAGAGCAGTTTCATATCCTCCGGCGAGATGAGGCCGGCATCCAGCAGTTCCTTCTCGATGAAGTGAATCCAGCGGTGCCAGAAGGATTCTCCCGGCGGGTCCATGAGCACCACGGGGAACACGGTGCACTTGCCGGTCTGGATAAGGGTGATAGCCTCGAATATTTCATCCATGGTGCCGAAGCCGCCGGGGAACGCGACCAGGGCATCGCTCTCCTTCAGGAAGTTGAGCTTGCGGGTGAAGAAATAGTAGAAGTTCATCATCTTATCGCTGCCGGCCATGATGGGGTTCGGATGCTGCTCAAACGGCAGGGTAATGTTCAGACCGAAGGAGTGAGCCTCCGTGGCGCCCTCGTTGCAGGCCTGCATGAGCCCCGGACCGCCACCGGTGATAACCATGTAGCCCTGGCTGGCCACCAGGTCACAGAAGCTGCGCGCCTGGATATAGCTGGGGTCGGTCTCCTTGATGCGGGCAGAGCCGAAACACGCAATCTTGCGGCGGTTCTGGTAGGGCTCGAACATCTTGTCAGCCTTGAACATTTCATCAATCGCGCGGTTCATGATTTCCAGCGAGTGCTCGCCCAGCGAACTGGCCGCCGCGTTCATGACCGTGGAAAGCATCTGCAGCACCGTATCCGGCGAATGTTCGCCGCAGAAGCGGCGGGAAAGGTCATACAGATTCGCATCCAGCACCGGGTTGCCGGTACTGGCGGGTATGGAGAAAGAGGCATGTGTTTCTGCCCGGCTGTTGATATCACGCGCTGCTAAGAATTCAGGTCTGCTCATACTCCATAATATGCGCCTGTGCGCAGGAAAAGTCAATAAAAATGCAGATTTCAGAACGCAGAATGCACGCGCGCGTCCCAAAGATTTTGCAGGCAATAGAAATATCAGCCACATTTTGTAAAAAGCCCATCCCTGCTCGACAAATCGGAATTTGTCGGGGAACTCTGTCGGAGCACGGGACTTCAGTCCCGATTGGAAGCACCGTTATTTCGGGACTGAAGTCCCGTGCCCCGACAACGACAAACATCAATTTGTTGAGTTTTTAACCGGGTTCCCGATTCCCAAATCGTAATTCAAAAAGCTTGCATATGCGTATGCGGGTGATTATAATCACAGCGCATGAAGAAGTTGCGCTCTCTCCTCTATGATGCGTTTGTGGTCATTGGCATATCCTTGCTTGTATCAAAGCTCGTTTCCCGCGTGTTCGGGCTGAAGGAGGTGCTGCTGGCCGACACAAGGCTGCTCATCGGGTATGAGCTGGCCATTGTGTTGCTGGTGTCGCTGGGCGTATGCTGGGCGAAATCCCCCGACCGCAGCAGCCGCAAGGCACCGCAGGAAAGCGCCATCAGCGAACTGCGCAACAAACTGGGCAAAGCTGCAGTTGTGCTGCGCAGCCGCCCGGCCAGCGGCCCGATAGAGGGGCACGTGAGCTGCCTGGGGCGCGTGACCTGGCAGCTGCCCGGCGAGGAATGCCCGGTGGATGCTGAGGGCAAACCGCTGGACCCGCTGGCCACTCTTTTCGTGCCGGATTTGCCGGGGGTGCCCGAGGCTCTCCGCAAGGTGGCTCTCATCACCATTTTTGCCCCGGAGGATGCTTGGGCCGAGGACCCGGACGAAGAGCCGCAGCTGGGCTGCGTCATCCGCACCTATGCGACGCTGGAGGGGCTGGTCCCCTGCAACTATATGTCTGAATCACTGAAAACCTGCATCCTCACCCCGGAGGCCGTGGAGAACGATATGCCCAAGTGGCCGGATTGCGGCGGGAGCGATGAAATGTGGGACTCCATCCAGCAGCTGGAGGAAAAGCACAAGCTGGAGTACCACGAGGACATCTGCGATGCGGTATATGAAAACATCCGCAAGGAAGATTTCCCCGCCAGTTTCAGTTCGCCCGCCGGGCGCCACGCCGTTTTCGAGACTCACAAAATCGGTGGGTACCCCACCTATGCTCAGGGGTCCCCCGAAATACCGGAGGATTATCCCTTCGTCATGCAGCTCAACTACGACTCCGATGCCGGACTGGAGATAGGAGACTGCGGCAGTTACTACTTCTACTACAACGCCGAAGAAAACGCCTGGCTCGTGTACTCCGACTGCTACTAAAACACCTGCCCGATGACCCGCCGCCGGAAAATCCTCGTTTGCCTGGCATGCTGCCTGCTCACACTCCTGCTGGAGGGGTGCATCAGCCTGTACACAGGGCGCGCCACTATCGTGGACACCGGCGGAGCCCTTGCCGGCATTGGCCAGCAGCTCCCCCACCTGCGCCCCGAAAACCTGGAGCAGCCGCCGGGCGAAACCCGCGGCAAGCAGTGGCACTACCGGATATGGAAAAGGGGAGACCGCTACCTCGTGCAGCTGCCCGTGTGCTACGCCCCCGCGCGAAACTCCGTGCTGGTGCACTTTGCCGGGAAATACACCTGGAAAAAGAAATCGCTGGACGGCCAGTACCCAAGCCCCCGCTACAGCGATGACGAGCTGGCCCGATACCCCGTGGAGCTCTTTTATGCCGAACTGACAGAAGCCCAGTACCAAAGGCTCCATGCCCCGGCAGACAGGCGCATCAAGATTTCACGCAGCGAGGCGCGCTACCTGCACACCCCCATCTTCTCCGCTTCTGAAATCGACCTGGCAGATGCCGAACCCATGCCGGATACCCACGGCCCGGCAGACAAGATGATGCGGCTTTTCCGGAACAACCGCGAGAAGCTCCCCTCCCGCCGCGCCTGGTACAACTACCCCCTCATGCCGCTCAGCTGGGTAGCTGAGGTGACAGATATTCCGCTCTCCATCGCAGCCACCCCCATCGGCTGGCTGGTGGATGCCATCTACGAACCCCTGAATAACTGAATTATGGTATACCGCATCGCCCAGACCGGCAGCAACTCCGCGCTCAAGGCCTCCCTCATCTACTTCTTTACCCGCTGGTGCCTCTATGCGCTCATCTGCTACACCTGCTTCGGATTCCTGGATATGACCTCGACCTACACGCCGTGGCTCATGCTCAGCATGGCCCTGCCGGCCGCCCTGGTCGCCGCGCTGCGATATCGCCACTTCCGGAAAAACACCCGCTCCTACAGCCAAACCTTCTACACACTCACGGAGGGTGGCGTGATGATTGAAACCGACAATGGGCAGATGGCAGTCTACATCCCCTGGGCGGAGGTCTCGGCCGCCCACCGGGTGCTGCACCACACCGTGTACCTGCAGCTCACCAATGGCAAGAGCCTCAACTGCCTGCTGGAGGGGCTGCCGGAAGCCCGCATGACCGAATTTGCCGAGTTCGCCGCTGCTCATGCCGGCACTACCCCCGACCGAAGGCTCCTCACCCCGCCCCCTGCAGGGCTGCTGGAGTCCGAGCCTCTCCGCTTCAGCGCCACACCGGAACAATGCCGGGAACTGGTGGACACCCGGGCGCTGACAACCGGCCGAGCCTTCGTATGGACCTGGCTGTACCCCGGTCTCCTGCTGCTCTGGGGGGTGTTGTTCCTGATTTTCGCCTACAAGGCAAAATACCTCGTTCTGGCCATCATTGCCTGCTTCATTTGGAAATATGCCGGCAAACTCCTCCGCCCCGGCGGTGGCAACGCGCAGCTGAGCCACATGCGCCCTGCCCGCTTCTATACCGAAAGGGACCAGTTACTCGTCATCACAGAAGGCCGCAACTCCTGGGTTCTGAACCGCCAGCTCGCCCCAATTGCCCGCTACCAGCTGCCGCACGGCACCTGCGTGGCCTATGCAGATGCCGCTTTCATGATTGACCCCGGCCAGGAGCTGCCGCCCTTCCTGCAAGCCCCCTTGCGGCAAGCGCCCAGGCTCCTGCCCCGCATGCTCACCGGCATTCTGCTCGGCGCCCTCCTCCTCGGTGCCGCCTACTGCTTCACACTGAGCAACACCTGGCGCCTGCACCGCCTGCTCAACCAGGAAACCCCGGATATCCCCACCGCGCTGAGCCTGGCCGGCCTGCCCGAGTCCACACAAGTGACCAGCGTAACTGCCATGGCGGCAGATGGCACCAACATCCTGCTCCACCGCAAACCCGCCCCTGCCCGCTACTCCGCCGCCGCCCTCTATATCGAGCTAGCCAACGGCGACAGTATCTACGCCGGCTTCAACCAATATGGCAAGCTCATCAGACGCGAAATAAACCCCGCAACCCGATGAAAAGCACCGGAGTTTCGGGACTGAAATCCCATGCTCCGACAAACATGCCGACAACTTCCAATTTGTCGGCATGTTTGTTCATTTTTTTTGCGGCTCACCATGCCAAACACGGAAAAAAGCAAAAAAATCGCATAAAACACAAATTTAGTCTTGCAAACGGCACAAACATCGTGTATACTTTCGCCGTCCTCACCAGAGGATACTACAGAACGGGGTATTAGCTCAGTTGGTAGAGCGTCTCAATGGCATTGAGAAGGTCAGCGGTTCGAATCCGCTATGCTCCAGGCTTCGTAAAACAGCGTATCAGGGTACCTGATACGCTGTTTTTCTACGCCCAGGCAGGCCAGAATGGGGGTCAAGCCCAACTTTTGGGGTCAATAGCAAAAAGTGGGTTCTTCTGCTAGTTTTGGGGTCAATAGCAAAAAGTGTGGAATTTGAATTTTCATATCACAATGTGCCCACATTCAATTAAGACTCTTAATCGGTAGTTCTGAAAGTTACGATAGCCATAGGCGCGGCGTTGAATTAATTTCATTTCCTAAAACTTAACGAGTGTTATGGCAATATAATAGCTTGGAACAGCAGTGGCAATGAGAGCCAAAATCAGTTTGAAGACATCGTTTTTTCGATGCTGATTTTTGCTCATCAAAACACGCCGCAACATAAATATAGAAGCAGCAAGAGAAACAATCGCCCAAAAACAAAGAAAAGATAAGATAAGTATAATGCCTTCCATAATCCAGAATTACATTTGTTTATTCCACACGATACAGGCAATTACAGTACAAATGAGTACTACAAGCAATGCGTGTAGACAGTTAATTGCATATATAAAGGGATGCTCTTTTATTTTTCTTTCTTGTTTGTTGAAGTCAATAAAAGTTCCACCCCTTCCAGGCTTTACTTGCGTCACAATTTCGAGAATGCTTATAAAAAGCAAAAATAATATTGTGCCTACTTTAACCATCATATCCTTACTTCATTAACAGGTATGCCACTAATTCACCTGTCTCCGGAGAACAGAAAAAATATCCGGCTCCGCCTTTTGTTTTACGCGGCTTAAATCCCTTTACTTCTCCCCTGAACACGAGAGTTTCGGGCGGCAACTCATGAACGGGAATCCATGTTCCTTGTAAAGTTCGGACTCTTCGTACATAGAATCTCCTGCTTTCCATGCATTCCTGCAAGGTGGCTTTGTAGGACAGCGAGTGATAGCTCAGTTTTGGATTTCTCTGCCACTGTAATCGGATGTGCTGTTCAGCCTGCTCAAGTGTCCCCCTATCCGGGGTAGTCTGAGCACTGCAGCTATTCAGCCCCAACGCCGCAAGGCTCAGGGCTGTGGTGGCAAGGATTTTTCGTAATTGGGGCATTGTTATTTTTTGTTCGGCTGTTTGGGGGCATTTCGTTCTACAATGGAGAGTAGTTCCTTCAGCAAATTCTCCTCCAGTAGCCATCGTTTGTTGTCTTCTTTCGTAGCAGTGATGGCGTAGATGTTAACCTCTCTCCATTCTCCGTTAAATGACAAGAATAGTTTAGGAGCGGAATATCTTATCCACCTACCGACCCGTTTGCACCCGCCTGTTCGGCGCACATAATCCGGATTGTAGCGTACCTGTTGCAGGATGTATGCAATCCTCTGCGTATCTTCTGCGGGTATGTTTTGTGAAGAATGTAGAGTCATCTGTTCTACCTTTCCTGTGCGAATCTGCATCTTCATGATGCGTACCTCACCTGCGGAGGGGGAGAATTTTTGCAGAGCATCCAGCTCCAGACGGGCCTGCTCACGGTCTTCTATGGCAGTTTCTCGGTGAACACGCACCTTTGCCTGTGTCTCGACGCACATGAAACACAGCAGGCATATTGCGGCTAAAAAGAATTTGGGCATTCTCTATCTCCTTTACATAAGATAATACTTCCCGGCACCGAATCGGCAAAAAAAATGGCAGAAAGTGCATATTTTCTAATAAATAGACGCTCGCGGCGGGCATGTTGTTGCGCGTTTCCTGCATTTTTGTTGCCGAAGGCATGAAAACTGAGCTGCAAGGGGAGGATTTGCTCGAAGTGGAGCCCTTGGTCAGCCGGGTGCGGGGCATGGGTTGCAAGCCAGTCCGGGCGCTCATCACTGAGCCTGCAGTTCGAGGAGTCTCTTGCGATTGTTGCTTGTCGGTAAGGTATAGTCTATAGCCTGTTTGCCGGAGTTATCGCGAGCATGGATGTCCGGTTTGGCGGCCATCAGGCGTTGCCACGCGACATCGGCCATATAGCCTTGCACGGCATACATGAGCGGGGTGCGTCCTTCGTTATCGCGGGCGTTGATATCAGCACCTAGGGAGGTGAGGACGGGCACCATCCAGCCGTGGTCTTGCTGCATGAGCGCATACATGAGCGGCGTGCGCCCTTCATTATCGCGACTGTTGATATCCGCCCCGGCATTTATGAGCAGGCGGAAAGCGGCTTCGGCGTCGGGGGTGAAGGAACGCCGGTAGCTAGCGGTCATGAGCGCATTCTGCCCGGCCCGATTGCAAGCCCTAGCATCTGCCCCGGCGGCCAGCAACAGCTGCGTGCAGCGAGTCATGGCATTTTCGCCATGGGGCACGCGCTCCCAGCTATAGCAATTCAGGAAACCGCGCTGCTCCAACTGAGCGAGAATCAAGGCCGTGTTTCCCTGCAAATCCCGCGCGTGCACATCTGCCCCGGCGGACAATAACAGCTCTACCTTTTCCGGTTGGTGTGTGTCGGCCGCCATCATCAACGCCGTGCGCCCGAGTGCGGAAGCCGCGTTCACATCCGCGCCGTCTGCCAGCAAGGCAGAAACATCCTCAGGATTGCGCATCAGAACCGCTTGCATCAAGGGGGTAAGTTCCGCAGAAGGCGTGCCATTGAGATGACCGTAAATAGCGGTATAGGCCATCTCCTGCCCCAGAGGATATTCCATGGCGGGACTATGGCGACTAATGGTTATGTGCGTGATAATCTCCGCAGCAGTCAGGCCATCTGCATTTCTGAGAGTTTTGTCTGCCCCGGCAGCCAGCAGGGCTGCTACATGCGGCGCATTGCCGACGAAAGCTGCCCACATCAGGGCTGTTTCTCCCTTCTTGTTGGTGAGGTTCACCTGTGCTCCGGCAGCGAGCAAAATCTGCAGGGATTCCGGATTCGTTGCCCATGCTGCATTGAGTAATGCCGTGTCACCATTGCCATCCACGGCATTCACATCCGCCCCGGCTTCCAGCAGTATTCGTACATGGTCCGCTTTTCCCTGAGCTGCGGCACTCCCCAGCGCGTAATGGCCCTCTTGATTGGGGGTGTTCACATCCGCCCCGGCGGCCAGCAGCATTTGCAACACCCGGGCATCGCCCCTTGCTGTCGCCAGAGAGAGATAGGAATCTCCCGGCGGGTTTGCGTTCGCCCCGGCTTCCAGCAGGGTACGTACGCTGTCTGTATCGCGTGTCCAAATTGCCTCACCCAGAGGAGTATCGATATAGGCGCGATCTCTCACTCCCTTGTTGACATCTGCCCCGGCGGCAATGAGTAAACGCAGCACCTCCGGGGTGGCTTTGCATTGCACGGCGCTTGTCAGTACGGTGGCTTCGCAGAATTTGAGCCCGGTGTGAGCTGTAGCGTCCGCCCCGGCTTTCAACAGCATGGCCACATGTTCGGCTTTGCTCGATTTGGCAGCGTATACAAGCGCCGTATGACCGTATTGCGTATCTGCCGGAGTAATGTCCGCCCCTGCTGCCAGTAGCATTTCCGCAATCTCTGTTGTCGGATTATTTCGGGAGACGCATACCCCCATGAGTGCCGTCCAGCCCTCGTCATCGCGAGCATTGACATCCGCACCGGCGGCCAGCAACATACGCACAATGTCCGTATATCCATGCTGACAGGCATGCATCAAGGGGGTATTGTTATGCCACTCCGGGATATTGGGGTCAGCCCCTGCAGCCAGCAGAGCCCGCACCTCATCCGCATTCCCACGGCGCACGGCTTGCATCAGGGGTGTTCGCATCAATTCCCCCGCCTTGTTTATCTGCTCCGAGGCAGGCAGAACGAACGAAGATGCCTCTTCTCCGCTGGTCGTAGCACCCAAAGCCAGCAAGGCAAAAGCGGAACATACAAAGGGCCGCAGATTCATAATATTAGAAAGATGGTTGTTTGTTACGCTGTCATGTTACCAGAATCCGGAAACCTCGGCAATCTGTTAGTGCGGGAAAACGCAAAATACCAGCCAAAAGCCCAGGAAACTCTGCCAGTGGAGCCACTGGTCCCGATGATGACAATTTTTCCGAAGTCATTGAATGTGCACCCCGTTCGCACGATATTGCGATGCCACCACCTGGCCGGGAAGCTGTAGAACAGGCGGCACAGAATGCGCCCGGTAGCTAGAAATAGAAACGCCCTCCCCCGGTGAATAGGCGGGAGCGTTCCAAGAGAAAAAATCACGCATGGACTACAGTTACATGGGAACTCTAAAAACTCACTAAATTGATGTTTGTCGTTGTCGGGGCACGGGACTTCAGTCCCGAAATAACGGTGCTTCCAATCGGGACTGAAGTACCGTGCTCCGACAGAGTTCCCCCACAAATTCCCATTTATTGATTAGTTCCGAGTTATTAGACAGCGGGATGCGAACGCGGATCGAATGAAGGCTCCGGCTGTATGCCCGCTTCGGGGCGGTGCCGGTTATTCAACAGTCACTACAAATTCCTTTTCCACGGTTTTTCCATGTTCGTTGAAAAGCTGGTATCGGAGCACATCTTCACCGCGGAAGCCGGGTCTGGGGGTGTAGATGACCATTCCCTTATCCTGACAGACCACACGGCCTCCCTGGCTGGAGGAATCTTTCCACTTGATGCGCGGGTGTTTGGCAAAGCTCAGCAGGCGGTCCTTCCCACAAGGGATCGCAAGCGGCTTATCCTGAGCGATTGTTGCGGATTCAGGCCTGACCAGGTAGGTCAGATCCCACGGAGTCAGGCGGAGCTCGTCCAGATACCGGGAGGCTCCGTCAGATGGGAATAACTTGAAGTGCGCAAAATAGGGACGGACATCGCGTTTTGCGGCTTCAGACAAACCAATCAGGTAGCGGTCAATCTTAGCCTGGTCATGGTCGGCCCCTTGTACAAAGTCCCATTTGTACATATCATCCTCTTTATTGCGAAGTCGCTTGATGGTGGCCTTGATACAATCCCAGCCGAAATCCTCGGCATAGCCAATCATCATGCTGGTAATGGGGTACGACCAATGGTGCGTGCCCTTGGAGTCGATTTTGTACCACATATCCTGGCGGATTTCGGCCATCGCCGCATCATCGGGATTCAGAAGATTTCGAATATGGGTGTCATGAGAATCTTTCCAATTGAATGACTTACCCTTGCGGGCCTTCATGTAGTATCCGCCCCAATTAGGCGTAGATTCAGCCCAGAACGAAAGTTCCATTTCCCAGAAGTCGCAGTGGTGGCCATGTTCGTGCAGGAAGTAGGCCGAGTTAACCTCTTTCATCGCCTGCAAATTAAGCAGGTACTCCATGTTACCCATGTCCCAGTGGAGCGGCCAGTATGAAATCCCTTCCTCTGCATAATAGCCTGCGTGCATACGGAACGGGTGCTGAGGATAATAGGAATAAAAGTCCTCCATATCCCGCGTGTTGGTGTCCCACCATGTCATCACTTCGGTGGGGTTGTCCAATTTCTGCAGCCCTTCCCGGTGCACCAGCAGTACTACATGGTCGCTCACCAGTTCCCCCCAAGGGGCAGGTGCCTTTTTCAGCCGGCTCCAATCAGCGTCTGTGTCTTTTCCCAGAATAAACCGCGGGGCCTTTAAAGCTCCCACTATGGTGATGGGAGTGTTCCTGAGCTCCACCTCCCTGGGAACATTTAACAGCATGAGGCCACCGTGAGGCGTTACAAACGTGTTGACCTCCTTATCCAGAGCATAGCTGTCCAAAAAGCGTTCTAAAGAAAGAGGGGGTCATGAGGGAAAAAATATCAACGAAATAAAAGAAAACAAAAATGGAGATTGAGTTCTGGGGTGCCAGCTATTAAACTGGCGGTGCTAAAAAAAATGAACCAAT
>JAGBDZ010000053.1 GCA_017937215.1 Akkermansia sp.
TGGACACCTTCGCCGCCCTGGCACTGGCCTCAGAGCCGCCCAGCGACGACGTGATGGAGCAGAAGCCGCGCAACAAGTTTGCCTTCATCATCACCCCCACCATGTGGCGCTGGATTCTTTGCCTCGGCATTGGTTTCATCATCGCCCTGGTCAGCTATGTGAAGTGCATGCCCTCCCAGGAAGTGGAGCCGGAGGCCTTCCGCCACTCCGTCACCATGCTCTTCACCGGCTTCGTGATGCTGCAATTCTGGAACCTGTTCAACGCCCGTGTCTATGGCACCAACAACAGCTTCGTGAAC
The DNA here is from genome assembly GCA_017937215.1 of Akkermansia sp. Taxonomy (GTDB): domain Bacteria; phylum Verrucomicrobiota; class Verrucomicrobiia; order Verrucomicrobiales; family Akkermansiaceae; genus Akkermansia. The sequence goes on from JAGBDZ010000053.1 coordinate 300, forward strand.
GGCATTTTCGCCAACCGCAGCTTCCTCTTCATCCTGGCCATCATCCTCTTCGGCCAGGTGCTGGCCACCCAGTTCGGTGGTGATATCTTCCGCACTGTGCCCCTCACCCTCTGCGAATGGCTCACCATTGCCGCCGTCACCTGCCCCGTCCTCATCATCGGTGAGGTAGTGCGACTCATCGGCCGCATCCGCGCCAGGTAAAGAAAGCCGGCGTTCTGATTTTCCACCCGGCCCCCGCATGGGGCCGGGTGTTGTTTTCTACAAATACGACGAGCAGCCCCCACCAGCTTCCCTGAGAGCATTTCTGTGCAATATATAATTGACATTTGAGGCGCAGCGTCATAAAATGCCGGGGAAGATATTATCCTTTTCTATCTGCTTACCACCTCTCCCCCATCAGGCATTATGACACCTAAGCTCAAAACATTTCTGGAACGAGGATTCAGCACCGTGGTGCTTCTCTCCCTACTCGGCGGCGCTGTAGCTTGGAACGAGCCCATCGGCTATGCCCTTCTCATCTGCGTGCTCTGCAACCTGACCAGCTGGGAGTGGTTCAACATGCTCAAAGGCACCAATGCCAACAGAGTACTCTCGCTGGTATTCGGTCTGGTATACCCCTGGACCGTGGCCTTCATGGCGCTGGAAGGCGGCGTGCTGTTGCTGCCTGTGATTGCCCTGGGGGCGCTGGCGCTCTACACCATCCTGGCTTTCTGCGGTCAGCTGTTCCGCATGGATTACCGCGGCAAAACCGGTGCCGAGATGATGGACGGCATGGGGCTCACCCTGCTCTCCTTTGTCTATCCGGTGTGGATGTTCTGCTTTGTGATGTCCGGGCTGGATGGAGACACCATCTGGGCCATGCTCTGGCTCATCCTCTTCACTAAGATGAGCGATATCTGGGCCTATGTGAGCGGTGTACTCCTGGGCGGCAAGTTCTTCACCCGCAAGTTCAGCCCCTGCGTCTCCCCCAAGAAGACCTGGGAAGGCATCATCGGCTCCATCATCATCACCCTCACGGTGGGTGCGGTGCTGCTGCCCACCATGGACCTGATGGACTGGGAAATCCTCTCCGACTGCAGGTTCTACCTCGCCTACATCCCGATGGGCATTCTGCTCTTCTTCATCTCAGTGTGGGGCGACCTGGCAGGTTCCCTCATCAAGCGTGGTCTGGCGGTGAAGGATAGTGGTTCCCTGCTGCCCGGCATCGGTGGTATTTTCGACCTCATCGACTCCCCGGCTTTCACCGTTTCAGCCGTTGTCTGCGTTGCTCCTCTTGTGAGCGCTATTCTGGCGGCTGTCTTCAATATCTGATTTCTCTATGACTCACCGTACTCCGCTTCTCATCAACCCCAAGGCCGGCAGCCTGTTCCGTTCCGGTCTCAAAACCTGGCTCCGCCAGCACAGGAGAGCCTTCCGAATGGTGGCGACTGAGAGCGCGGAGGACCTGACCGCCAAAGCTCGGGAACTAGCCGAAAGCGGTGAACCTGTGGTAGCCGCCGCCGGTGGCGATGGCACCCTGATGTGCGCCGCCCAGGGATTGGTGGGAACAGGTGCGGCGCTGGGCATCCTGCCCTGCGGCACCATGAACGTGTTTGCCCGCGAGCTCGGCATCGGCTCCCGCCGCTTCGACGTAGCACTGGAGGCCATTCAGTGCGGTCTCACGCAGGAGGTGGACATCTTTGCCGTGAATGGGCGTCCTTTCCTGCAAATGGCCGGTTTCGGTCCGGATGCACGCGTCATCGAACTCATCACCCCAGAGCTCAAGAAGCGCATGGGGGCTGCCGCCCATGTGGTAACCGGCCTGAAAGTGGCGCTGGAGCGTCCGCCGCTCATCACCATGACCCTGCCGGAAGGCGACACGCTCCGCGGCACCCAGATTATCATGGGCAACGGCAAGCGCTACGGCGGCGAAGCCCATCTCTTTGCCGAAGCTGCGTATGACGATGGCCGCCTGGATGTCGCCATCATTGACCAGGAAAACATGGGCATCCTCTTTGAGATGCTTGGCCTCATCGTCTCCAAGGGCGCCACTCAGCGCAACATCTCTGACTTCACCGAGCTGCGCCGCATCAAAAACTGCACCATCACCTGCGAAGGGCCCCTCTCATACCACCTGGATGGTGACTACGCCGGCACCCTGCAGCCGGGCAACGAGCTGCGCATCGAGCGGCTGCCCTACAAATTGAAAGTATGCGTACCGGAAACCCCGGTGCAACTCAGCCCGCTGGAGCGCATCATGGCGCACCCCGCTATTGCAGCCATGCGGGAAAAGCTCCAGGTGCTCAACGAGCTTTAAGCCGCGCGCGCATAGCGTTCCAATCAGTCTCGCGCAGCAGTTTCAGCAGGTTCTCATACCAGAACTCGTGGTAGCCGAAGCGCTCATCGCGAAACTCCTTTTCGGCATCCTCCACGCTCCATTTCTGGAACACAATGCGGTAGGCCGCCACCACAATGCCCGTGCGGTCTGAGCCATGCCAGCAGTGCACCAGAACCGGCTTCGGGGCATGATCTATCAACTTCAGGCAATTTTCCACATCGGCAGCCGTCACTTCACCGGCAGCCACCGGATAAGCCATCAGGAGCAACTTCGTGTGGCGGGCCTTGCGCGTATCCTTGTGAAACTCACGCAGGTTCAGCACCGACCTTACCCCCAGCTGCTCCAGAGCCGTGAAGCCCGCAGGCTCAGGCTGAGCAGAGCGATACAAATCCCGGCTGATGCGGTAGCTGTTTTCCACCCCATCAATTCTGACCGGCTCGGCTGCGTGCAACACAGCCGCAGCAACCAGCAACACTGCAATCAAAAAGTTCTTCATTCCTCGGAGGGGGCGGTAGTTGTTTCGGCAGAACGGGCCTCAGCCTCGTCGCGAGCTTTCTGCTGGGCTTCGTACTTTGCCTGAAGCTCTGCCAACTGGGCCTGTACCTCCAGCATCAGCTTCTTCGTCTGCTCACTTTCCAGCTGCGGAGCCGTGGGAGTAGGTTGCGCCGTCACCTCGGGCTGCGGCTCGGCGGGTGCGGGCTGCTCCGTCACCTCGGGCTGCGGCTCGGCGGGCGCAGGTTGCTCCGTTACCACAGGCTGCGGCTCGGCGGGCGCAGGTTGCTCCGTTACCACAGGCTGCGGCTCGGCGGGCGCAGGTTGCTCCGTTTCCACAGGCTGCGGCTCGGCGGGCGCAGGTTGCTCCGTTACCACAGGCTGCGGCTCGGCGGGTGCAGGTTGCTCCGCTACCATGGGCTGCGGCTCGGCGGGGGCGGGCTGCTCCGTTACCACAGGCTGCGGTGTATCCTGCTCAGCAGGAGTTTCTATCTCCGTATCCGCAGCTTTCTCACCAGCCCCGGCCAGACGAGCCGCAAAGGCAGCAGCGCGAGCCTCGGCATCCTTCTTGCTCTGCTCCACTTCGGCTCGCTTATCGGGCGAATCCGGATGAATCAGAGAACCACATTCCTTGAAATACGCGCACAGCGCCCGGGATGCCTTGGAATAATAGCGATCATAGTGAATGCGGAGCGAACGCCCTCGGCGGTTGAGCACATTCACATCGGCGCCGGCTTCATAAAGCAACCGCGCAATCTCTACCGCAACCTCAGGGTCATCCTTGCGGCGGGCTGGGATATTGAAGAGGGGCTCGTGACCATAGCGGCGGGCGCGGGCGGAAATCTCAATGCTGGCGCCGGCTTCCAGAGCCAGTCGCACGCCTTCCACATCGCCCTTGCGTACCAGGTCAATCAACGGGATCGTACCGGCATCGGCTCTGGTGGCAGTGGCAGAAGCCAGTTTCGAGCTGCCGGACTTCATCACACCGGCCTTCTGGAGCTGTTCGCGCAGCTCCGCATTGTACCACTCCGGGTTCAGCGACCAGCCGGCCATGCGCTTTTTCAGATTCTGCTCACCATACTGCAACAGCAGCTGGCGCATTTCATGATTGTAGGCCTCCTTGCCCAGCTCACAGAATGGCGTAATGGATGCCACACGATTGCGTTTCCAGGTGGTCATGGTGGCATCCGGGTCGGCGCCACGCTCCAGCAGGGTGCGGGCCATGCGCACGCGGGCTGCAGCCGTGCGGGCGTTCATGAATCGCACCAGCAGCCCCAGCGGCGTATCACCCACATAGCCCAGCTGCTGCCAGTCAATGGGCCTCGGGTCCACCGCTGCGCCACCCTCCAGCAGCGCATGGAAAAGAGCCTCATCCGCATACACACAGGCGGCCTGCAGGGGCGTGAACCCGCTGGGCGACACCGCATCCGCCTGGCCGCTGTGCATAATTTCATACAGCAGCGCAGGCATCTCGCTCTGCCAGCTCCACTGGCCGCGGTAAATGCCGGAGTTTTCCTCCACCACCATTGGGTTATCATGCGGGTCATTCGAGGGGCGCATGTCGGCAATACCTGTTCGTCCGGCCAGCAGGTCGAGCGAAGAGCACAGCTCAATGCTCCACGGTGCGGCTTGCAGCGTGGGTACGAGCAATAGGGCGGCTAGGAATGCAGGTATCTTCATGCGTAAATCACGTGCGCGAAGCGCGCTCCTATTCTCCCTCATTATGCTCCCAGCGTCAAGCTCATTCTCTGACTTCCCGGGCGATGCCTCAGCAAATCACGCCAGTGCAGCGGGGGCATGCCTCCACCCGGTGACCAGGTGCAATTTCAATCATGGACGGACGCTCCGTAAGTTCCTCGACAGCCACCCCCATGCGCTGGCAGAAACGGCAGCCTTTCACATAGTTGCGGATGGATTCCACATGCCCGGGTATGGCCGGCAGGTACGTCTTACGGGTATATTCACGGCGCGGCATAGCCGCCAGCAGTGCCTTGGTATATGCGTGCTGCGGATTGGCAAAAAGCTCCTCCACCGTGGCGCTTTCTACAATGCGCCCGGCGTACATGACCAGCACGCGGTCGCAATTCTGGGCAACCACCCCCAGGTCATGCGTAATCAACAGCGAGGACGCGCCCAAATCCTCGCGCAACTCGCGCAGCAGTGCCAGAATCTGCTGCTGCACGGTCACATCCAGCGCGGTGGTCGGTTCATCGGCGATGATGAGCTCCGGGCGGCAGGCCAGAGCCATGGCAATGACCACGCGCTGACGCATGCCGCCGGAAAGCGCCCCGGGATACTGGTGCGCCACTACCGCTGCGCTGGGCAGTCGCACACGGTTAAGCAGGTTGATGGCCTCCACCCAGGCGGCTTCAGCCGTCATATCCCGGTGCAGCATGAGCGTCTCGGCAATCTGGTCGCCGATGGTGTGCACAGGATTAAGCGCGCTCATGGGCTCCTGGAAAATCACCCCCACGCGACCACCACGCAGCTCCTGCAGACGCGACTGCGACATCGTGACCACATCATCCCCATCAAACAGAATCTCGCCCCCGGTAATGCGGCCCGTAGGCTGCGGCAGCAGACGCACCAGGCTCATGGCGGTCACGCTTTTGCCGCATCCGCTTTCGCCCACAATGCCCACACAGGCACCGCGCGGAATCGTGAAGCTGATATCATCAACAGCCGTGGAAAGGCCGCGCTCCGTCTCGAACGCAACCGAAAGATTCTTCACTTCCAGCAGATTATTCAGGCTCATGGGGCTACAGCAGTTTCAGAAGGCAGGGGAATCTCAATATCCTCCTCCGGGAATGACTCCCCTGAGGTACGGGCCTTGAGCGTTTCCGCCTTCATTTTTTCATCAATCCAGTATAAGTGGCTGTCCACCGGGTCGTAGTAGCGCGGCGGGCAGAAACGGCATTCAGGCTCATCCGGCCAGCGCACCCAGCGCCACTGCGCAAAGCGCCAGTAGGAAGAAGTCCACCCCGGAACCCAGGCCAGCGTGTTTGCAATCAGCTGCTGGGCCTGGTGGTGGGCCGCCACGGCATCTGCCTCATTCGTGGCAGCCTTGCAGGCCAGAATCGCACGGTCCAGCGTGGGGGAGTTCGTGGCCGTAATGTTGGTGGTGCCGGGCATGGGGGTGCCATCGGCATTAAAAGCATACGAGGAATCGAAGAACGGTGCCGGATCCGGCAGCGGCGGGGAAAAGCCCCAGGAGAAGATAGCCGCCTGATACTGCTTGGCCTTCACGCGGGTGTACAGCACCGTGTCGTCCGTCTGGTCCAGGCGCAGGTCCAGCCCGCAGCGGGCCGCTTCCTCGCGCAGCACATTCATGCAATTCGTGTAAAGCGGGTCAATACGGCTGCTCATCACCACCTGAAGTCGCGTGCCATCCGGCTTGCAGAGGATACCATCCGGGCCTTCCTCGGTGTAGCCGGCGCGGGCGAAACACTCGCGGGCCTTCTCCGGCGAGAACGGCAGCGCCTTGATGCTCTCATCCGTGTACTGACCGAATCCGGAGAAATACGAACCCAGGCGGGAGTAGTCACCGCGGAACACCGTGTCGAGCACCTGCTGCACATTGAGCGCATAGTGGAAACCGCGGCGCATCGTCTTGTCGTTGAACGGCGGCTGGGAGCAGTTCAAATGGAAACCGAAACAGTTGCGCGGCCAGATATTGCTGAAATGCACGCGCTGAATCAACCCACGGTGCACCGGCTCCATCTCCAGCCCCTCATACCAGAAATCGGCCTCGCGCGCATTAAAGATATCCAGCTGCCCCAGGCGGAAAAGCTCGCGCATCTTCGTGTTTTCCGAAACAAACTGGTACACAATGTGATCCACATTGCAGGAATAGCGCGTATAGCGGCGCTCGGCGGCCCACCAGTTGGGCACGCGGATGAGACTCACCTGGCGCCCCATTATCACATCGTACGGATTCACCGTGTAGCCGCCGGTGGTCGGTGCCACTCTCCACAGGTAGCGGGTGGGGTAATCCGGGCCGAACTCCGCATAGAAACTGGTGCAGCTGGGCGGCAGCGCCGCATAGAAAGGCGCGTAGGGGCGCGCGGCAGCCAGAGTCACCGCCAGGTAGTGGTTGCCGTAGACCTCTATGCGCGAAAAATTGCCCATGTAGTAGTCGTTGTAGAACGGCTCCACACCATAGGGCGAGGTGCGCACAAAAAGCGAGGTAATGAAATCTCGCGTGGTCAGGCGGGAACCATCCGAGAAACGCGCCGCTTCGTCAATATGGAAATACACGGTTCGGCCGTCCTTGGAAACCGCCCAGCGGTCAGCCGTGCCGGGAATCAGCTTGCCGGTGCCGGGATGCAGACGGATGAGCGGGATATCGATATCATCGTACAGATAGCGGCGGAAAGCATTATTGCTGTTCGGACCGAACACGCGGAAAGTGCTGGGGAATGAGCGCTGCAAGGCCAAGCGGATGGTACCGCCCTTCACCGCTTTGGGGCTGCCCAGCTCCGGCTGGTCCTGGCCATCGTGCCACTCCAGGTCCTCCGGCAGCTGGTTTTCACGCAGGAAGCGGAGGTAATCCCCCTGCCCCTTGCGGCGGGCCAGGCTCATCAGGTTCGGCCAGGTGTTCTGGTAGCGCATCTTGGCGCGGTGCTGGCGGTTGCTGCCGGGGGCTGAGGTCAGATACTGCACCATGGCGGTGGCGCACACCTCCCGGTGCTCCGAAAGCGAAGTTTCAACGTATTCCTTCACCCTGGCGTTCCAACGCTTCGGAAATCCGGCAAATCCCGGGGGCATATGCCAGCGCTTGGTGTAGGTGGGCACCGGGTCGGTCTCGCTGAAACCCAGCGGCAACGTCAAATCCGAAGGGTGGTGCCACTCCAGACCGAGCGCCGAGCCTTCGTCTTCACAGCCGGTCAGCGCCAGCGCACCCAGCAGCGCGGCAGCACTAAGCAGACAATTTCGCAGAAATCTATGGCGGGGTATCGGCATCTTTACTCGTAGTAGGAATGGCGGCGCGGGTCGCTGGCCTCGCGTATCGATTCTCCGATAAAGGTCACTATCAGCAGCGTACCCACCAGGGCAAAGAACGCGCTGGACACAATCCAGGGCGACGAAAGCTTGGACAGACCGTCGTTGAGCAGGCGACCCCAGCTGGCGCAGGAATCCGGCAGACCGAAGCCCAGGTAGTCCAGCGAGGCAAGTGCCAGAATGACGCTGGCCACACTGAAAGGCACCAGGGTCACCACTATACCGCGCAGGTTCGGCAGAATATGGCGCAGCAGAATATGAGTCGTGCCGGCACCCATCACCTTGGCCGCCGCCACGTAATCGCGAGTCTTCTCCTTCATGGTGGCCGTGCGTACCAGATAGGTCATGTGCATCCACCCGAACATGGCCAGCAGACTCAGTATCAGGAACAACCCGCGCATCTGCAGCGGCACGAAATCCGATACAATCATGACCACAAACAGGAACGGCAGCTGCGATATAATCTCGATGATGCGCTGGGTCACCAGATCAAACTTGCCACCGAAATATCCCATGAGCATCCCGATGGTCAGGCCGATGAAATAAATCACCGGCAGATACAGCAGAGCAGCCTTGATGTTGACCTGCAGGCCGCCATACAGATAGGCCAGAATATCGGCCCCCTGGCTGTTGGTGCCCAGCAGGTGCCCGCCGGTGAATGGCGGCGCGGGGTGGTAATACACCTTGCACTCGCTCCCCGCCTTGGTCAGAGCCAGGAAATCGCTCACCTGCTTGGGGCCCCGGTAGTGCTCCTTCACCAGCTTACCATTCTGATAAGTGGCAGAATACACTTCCTTGCGGCTGCGCAGCCAGCCCTGGGTGCTGCCATCGGCCAGTCCCTTGCGGTAGCGCTGGCGCAGGTGCATCTGCCCATCCTTGTACAGGCGACAGGCCAGACCATTGTACAGCGTCTCGCCATCCGTATCGTACAGCACACCGTCCCGCCACACCAAGGGCTCCGAAGGGAACGGCACAGCGTCCATGGTCGGGTCGTAAGGCACCAGCGGCATGATGACAATATCCGGCCAGCCCGGCTGCCCTGAACGCTCCTTCAGAATGCGGTAATCGGCCTCGGCCTGAGCCTCGGCGCCGGTGAGCCCGAATGTTTCCCCCGGCAGCACCGCGCGAGTCAGCGCAGGGCTGTACCAGTTTCCGTCGTAGGACACAAAAAGGGCTCGTTTGCCCACCAGGCACTGGTCCATAGCAGCCAGCAGCATAATCACGCCGAAAATAATCAGCGACCAGTACCCGCGCTTAATCTTGCGGAAGCGCTCCACCTGTTTGGCATATTTCGGCGGCAGACGCAGGCTGGATGAGCGCCGCACCAGCAGATACAACCCGCAACACAGCAGCAGCAGCATGCACAACCAGCCAAACCAGTTCACCCGCTCATCCGCCGCCAGATACGGCGCCACCCGCTCGCTGCAGCTCAGAAACGGAATCTCCCGGCTCACCGTAAACGGCCAGGATAGCGTGGGCAGCAACCAGCCATGCAGCTCACCCAGCGCACCCAGCAGGGCCGCCAGTATCAGCAACAGCGCTATGAGATTCTTGGTCATGGTTTAATCAAATCGCACACGCGGATCCACCAGTGCCACCAGCATATCCGACAGCAGGTTGCCGATGATAATAAGAACCGAAGTGAGCAGCAACGTGCCCATAATCAGTGAATAGTCCTTATCCATGAGCGCCTGAAAACTCAGCATGCCGAAGCCCTGGATATCAAACACACGCTCAATGAGGATGGAGCCGCCCACCACCGTGCAGATAACGCTGCCGAATGTAGACACGATGGGAATAAACGAATTGCGGAAGGCGTGCTTCCACACCGCCCTGCGGAACGACACCCCCTTGGCCACCGCCGTGCGCACATAGTCCGCAGCCAGGTGCTCCATCAGGTTATTCTTCATCATCATGGTGGTCACCGCAAAGGTAGAAACCACATAGCAGGTAAGCGGCAGCACCGTGTGCATGAACAAGTCCTGCAGCTGGTCCTTGAACGGCATCCACTCAAAACCGGGGCTCACCAGCCCATACAGCGGGAACCACTCCAGACGCGCCCCCAGATACACCAGCATCACAGCACCCAGCGCAAAGCCCGGCACCGCGTACCCCATGAAAATCAGAATGCTGCTCACGCTGTCAAACCAGCTGCGGTGCCACAGCGCCTTGAACACCCCCAGCGGCACACTCACCACATAGGTTATCAGCGCCCCCAGCAAGCCGAAATACAGCGATACCGGCAAGCGGTCCATCATCATGCGCATCACCGGCTCGTTGTACTTGTACGACAACCCCAGATTCCCCTGCAGCACCCCCTGGAATGACTGCCGGCTGGCCACTGCACGCCAGCGTCGGCATGCCGGGGTCCTGGCCAGTTTTTCTATCTGTTTCTCGTCCTTGATGCGCTGGCGCTTGGCCAGTCGGGCAGCCCGCTCCTGCGGAGACTCCAGCTTCACCTGCCAGCCCTCTTCCGCCATCCACTCCGGCGCCAGGTACTGGGGCGTATCACCCTCGCGGGTCACCTCCAGCGCCACAGCATTTCCGCTGGCAGAGGCAATCGTGATGACAGCCAGGCCATCATCATCAAACTCTGCCTTGGCAATCTCCACCGCCTGCGGCAGCACACCCAGCCACTGCAGATACGCCTTCCAGAGCGGCTCCTGCAAATTAAAAAGTTCCTCCAGGCGCTCCATATCAGCATTACCCAGCCGGCTGTTCACCTGCCCCACTGCCTTATCGCCACTCAGCGCGCCGATTGCCTGTTCCTGCAGCATGCGCTCCACCGGACCTCCCGGCACCATGCGCGTCAGAAAAAACACCAGAAACGTGATGCCAATCAGCGTAATCGGCATCATCAACAGGCGTTTGAGTATATACTGGCGCATAGCAACTCGCTGCATTCTACTCCTTTCATCGCGCACATGCAAGTTTTCATTACGCCCGCATAACAGATTTTTCGCACGTACGCGCGCGCTCGAGGCAAAACGAAAGGGCGACCTGATTTTCAGGTCACCCCTCACCTCTCATACAAAACTGAGTACCCCCGCGCGGACTCGAACCGCGGACAAATTGATTAAGAGTCAACTGCTCTACCAACTGAGCTACGGAGGCACTTTGTCTGTGAGCACCCTGCATCTGGTCTTTCTCTCAAGGAGAGAGCCGCTGGTCAGATTTGAACTGACGACCCACGCATTACGAATGCGTTGCTCTACCCCTGAGCTACAGCGGCAGATGCTGTGTGCGGCGGCAGCTTACCACACGATTTGCGCCATTGCAAGCCTTTTTTTAGAAAAAAGTCATTTTTTCACACGTGTCCCAAAGATTTTGTAGAGAATAGAAATATCAGCAACATTTTGGAAGAAGCCCCCCCTCTGCTCAATAAA
>JAGBDZ010000054.1 GCA_017937215.1 Akkermansia sp.
CCGCTGGGCTTGCCGAAGTATACGTTTTCTGCATACTGGGAGATGCGGGCGTTGAGCTTGGCGTCGATGACCCAGCCGTTGAACAGGGCGTCAAAGGCTGCAACCAGCATGACTTCGAAGGCTGCGGAAGAAGAAAGGCCGCTGCCCTTGAATACGGTGCTGGTGACTTGGGCATTGAAGCCGCCCACCTTATAACCCAGTTCCACCAGGCGTGCAGCCACGCCGCGGATCAGGCTGAAGGTGGTATTCTTTTCGTCCTCATGGACGCTCAGGTCGGAAAGATCCACATCGAAGGACTTATCGTAGCCTTCGGAATACAGGCGTACCACGTTGGTGCCGTTTGCAGCGATGGCCGCCACGGTATCCAGGTTCACGGCGCCGGCCAGGCAGCGGCCCTTCTGGTGGTCGGTGTGGTTGCCCACAACCTCGGTGCGGCCCGGTGCGGAAACAAAGCACTCCGGCTCGGATTCAAACTTCTCACGGAAAGCCTCAACCAGCGCATTGTAGCGCGGATACTGGTCGATACCTGCGTAAAGTGCGTTCAGTCGCTCAGCATTGCGATCAAAAAGTGCCCGTACATCCATATCTGCATTCCTCCGAAACATAATTATCTAGTTTTATTGTAATCCAAATCGGCAAATTACGCAAGAGGGTTTGGCCCGGAAGCTCAAAAGACGCTTGACATAAACTGCAAATCCTAGGATAATATTGAATAGAGACTACAAAAGGGAGCGCTGATTATGTCGAAGAATTTGACCGAACTCATCCATGCCCTGTTGGATTTTGCCGAGGATAAAAACCTGATTCAGGCGGAGGACAGGGAATATACCCTGAACCGCCTGCTGGAAATCTTCCGGATGGACGCACCGGAGTGCGACCGCCCCGCGCGCGAAGCATCCCCCGCCACTGCCACGCCCATTCTGGAGCCCATGCTGGAACTCGCCGTTCAAGCGGGCGTATGCCCGGACAGCGGCGAATGGCGCGACTTGTTTTCCGCCAGGATCATGGGCGCGCTGACCGCCCATCCCCAGATGGTGCGCGAGCGCTTCCAGAAGCTCTATGCCGAGGAAGGCCCCGCCGCCGCCACCGATTATTTCTACAAGCTCTGCCAGGACGTGGACTACATCCGCGTGGACCGTATCGCTAAAAACGTGCGTTTCTTCCACGATTCCCCCTGCGGCGAGCTGGAAATCACCATCAACCTGTCCAAGCCGGAAAAGGATCCCCGCGATATCGCGGCCCAGCGCAATGCCAAGCAGACCGGCTATCCCAAGTGCATGCTGTGCGTGGAAAACCCCGGCTACGCAGGCCGTCCCGGCTTCCCGGCACGCCAGAACCACCGCATCGTACCCATGACCCTGGGCGGCGAACCCTGGTACCTGCAGTACTCCCCCTATTCCTACTATAACGAGCACTGCATCGCCTTCAACCGCGCCCATGTGCCCATGAAGATTTCCCGCGAAAGCTTCGTGCGCCTGTTCGATTTCGTGGAGCAGTTCCCCCACTACTTCCTGGGCAGCAATGCCGACCTGCCCATCGTGGGCGGTTCCATCCTGAGCCACGACCACTTCCAGGGCGGCGGCCACATCTTCCCCATGGACCGGGCCGGCGTGCGCATTCCCCTCGTTTCCCCCGCCGAAGGCGTGGAGGCCTGGGTTGCCGACTGGCCCATGAGCTGCATCGTGCTCAAGGGCGCAGACCGCGAAAAGGTGACCGCCCTTGCCGATGAAATGCTCGCTGCATGGCGCGGCTATTCCGATCCGGACTGCTTCATCTTCGCCGAAACCGAAGGCACGCCCCACAACACCATCACCCCCGTGGCGCGCATGGAGGACGGGGCGTACAAGATCTACCTGGTACTGCGCAACAACATCACCACGGACGAGCATCCCCTGGGCGTCTATCATCCCCATGCCCAGCTGCACCACATCAAGAAGGAGAACATCGGCCTGATCGAAGTCATGGGCCTGTTCATCCTGCCGGGCCGCCTGGTAAGCGAGCTGGGCGAGCTGGAGAAATACCTCACCGGCGAAACCCCGCTGGACAGCGTGCCCGCCGGGGATTCTCCCTTGGCCAAGCACTACGCCTGGGTGAAGGAAATTGCCGAAAAGACCGGCACCACCCTCTCGGCCGAAGACGCCCAGGCAACCATGCGCGAGGCACTCACCATGAAATGCGCGCAGGTTCTCGCCGATGCGGGCATATACAAAAACACCCCCGAAGGCAACGCCGGCGTGCTCCGCTTCCTGGAGAGCATCGGCTACAGGAAACAGTAAACCACAAAAAAACGGTCCTTTTCGGACCGTTTTTTCAATGAAAAAGCTTAGGCTCCGTTTCATCTGAAACGGAGCCTGTTTGTGTTTATTTCTTCACAGAGGTGGGCGGTGCGCAGAAGGGACATGCCTTGTAGCCCCAGTTGAGCACGAAGTCCAGCATAACCTTGGTACCGCTGGACATGCCCGCATCGGAGCAGCGGGAGCCCTTGTGGTAATACAGCATATCGCTGTCCAGGTTGATGTACACGCCGGTATCGCCGGGTGCGGAGTACTTGATGTCGGAAACCTCATAGGCTTCGGAACCGCCGATGCAAACCGGGCATTCCTTCAGGCCCAGAGCCAGCGCGCCTGCGAAGCTGCCGGCAACTGCGCCGGAGCCCGCGCACGTCTTGCTGCTGTGATAGTACTTGTTGCCCGCCACGGCATATACGCGCTTGCTTGCGCTGCCTGCGCAGCTGGGACATGCGCTCTTGGAGTAGTTCAGGGCAGTCTCCAAGGTGATCCTGCTGGCGCTTGCACCCGCACAGGACTTATTGGCATGGTAGTACTTTCCGCTGGGGGAAGCATATACCTTGATGCCGGAGGTACCGGCCTTGAACATACCGGAGGAGGTGATGGTCTTGGTCTTGGTTACGCAGTACGGGCATGCATCCAGACCCAGAGCCAGTGCGGGACCGCGCTTGCCCTGAACCGCGCCTGCGCCTGCGCAGGTCTTGGAGTAATGGTAGTACTTGCCGCCCTTCACCGCAAATACCGCAGTGTTGGCAGAGGACGCGCACTTGGAGCAGGCGGTCTTGCCGTAGTTCAGTGCGGTTTCCAGGGTGACGCGGGAAGCATTCTTCATGCCGGAGCAGCTGCTGGTGGTGTGGTAATACTTGCCATCCGCCACTGCATAGACCTTGATGCCGGAGGTGCCGCTCTTATAGTTTCCGGAGGAGATCATATTGGCCTTCACATTGCTGGTCTTGGAGCCGGAAGAGAAGGTATTGGTCTTCACATTGGAGATTCCGCCGGAAGAACCGGAAGAGAAGCTGCCGGTATTCATATTGGAAAGGCTGCTGTTGACCTTGCTGATGGTGCCGATGCAGACCGGGCAGGTCTTCTGGCCCATCATGATGGCCTGTTCAAGGGTGCGCTGCTGGGCATCTTCCATGCCGGAGCAGTTGCTCTTCACATGGTAGTAGGTGCCGCGCGCAGTGGAATAGACCTTTTTGGTGGCTGCGGATGCGCAGGTGGGACATGCCTTTTTGCCGGCGGCCACAGCAGTTTCAATGGTGATGCGGCTTGCACCCTGCATGCCGGAGCAGGCAGACTTGGTGTGGTAATAGGTACCGCCCTGGGTGGCGTATACGTAGTGGCCGGAAGCCTTTTCGCCGGATGCGGTGCCGGTGCCGCTTGCACCCGCCCAGCACTTGGGGCACTTCTTCTTGCCGATCGCCAGCGCCTGGGCCAGGGTGCCCGCCTGGGCATTATCCATGCCGGAGCAGCTGGAATAGGAGTGGTAGTAGGTGCCGTTTGCAGTGGCGTAAACCACGGTTTCAGCGCCGGCGCAGCATTCCGGACAGGCGGGACGGCCTGCGGAGATCATGGAGCGCAGGGTATAGCGGTTTGCACCCTGCATGCCGGAGCAGCTGGAATTGGTGTGGTAGTACTTGCCGGTGGGCGTACCGTAAACATATACGTTTCCTGCGCCGCCTGCAGCAGTACCCACGGTGGACTTACCCCAGCATGCAGTACAACGGCCTTTGCCGATGATCATAGCTTCTGCCAGAGTGACGCGATATGCATTTTTCATGCCGGAGCAATCGCTCCTGTTGTGATAGTACTTACCGCCCTCGGTGCACCATACCAGTGCGCCTGCGGAAGCCGCGCACTTGGGGCAGGCGGTCTTGCCGGCCAGCATGGCCTTGAGCAGGGAACCGCTTACTGCGTTCTGCATGCCGGAGCAGTTGGGCTCGGTATGGAAGTAACGGCCGCCTGCGGTGGCAAATACGGTCACGCCGCTTCTGTCCTTGGTGGAAGCATCTGCATACTTCAGCGCACTGTCGTCCAGGCTGTTGATCACCTTGGTGATGCAGACCGGGCATTCCTTCTTGCCCTGCTGCTTTGCGGCCTCTGCGGTGATGACGCTTGCGCCGCTCATGCCGGAGCAGTTGATTTCAACGTGGTAATAGGTACCGCCGGCAGTGGCATAGTAGACCTTCTGGTCCGGATAGCAGATCGGGCAGGGGTTCTTGCCGCGCTGCTGTGCAACATCCTTGGTAACATTGGAAATGGAAGCACCGGGTTCAATGTTGCTGCAGCCTGCATTATTATGATAGTAGAGACCGG
>JAGBDZ010000055.1 GCA_017937215.1 Akkermansia sp.
CCACGTTGGTCGGGGTTCCGGTTATTTTTTATTCCAAACCCAGAGTTCCGCCGCTAACGCGGCTCCACTCTGGGCTATGGTTATACCGCCCTCCGGGCTCAAAATTCCGCTACGCTGACGCTCCGCAAACTACTCTACAACATCTTTGGGACACGTGTGACAGGTGCAAGCGCCTGCGTGATTTAGGTTGACAGAGAAAGGGAAAGCCTGTATACTCCCGCGCGTTATGGAGAACCAGACGACCAATATCGATCTCTCGGCGCTCGACACGGAAGCCATGCGCTCCCGTCTTTCCGAGCTCGGGAGCTATCTTTGACCTCGGAAGCCTTGAATCTAAAGTAGCAGAACTGGATGAGCGCATGAGCGCCCCGGATTTCTGGGATAACCCCGAGGCCGCACGCGCCCTCATGAACGAGGTGAACCCGCTCAAGCGCCGCCTGGAGCAGTTCCGCAGCCTGGAAAGCGGGCTGGAGGATGTGGCTGTGGCCGTGGAAATGGCCGATGAAGACCCCGACATGGCCGGCGAGGCCAAGGCAGAGTACGATGCCTGGTTCAAGCGTCTGGAGGAATTCGAATTGCTTACCCTTCTCAATGGCCCGCACGACAACGCCGGCTGCTATGTAACCATACACGCCGGTGCCGGTGGCACCGAGGCCTGCGACTGGGCCAGCATGCTGCTGCGCATGTACCTGCGCTACTGCGAGCGCCACGGTTTCAACACCGAAATCATGGAAAGCACGGATGGCGATGAAGCCGGTATCCGCTCCGTGACCATCAAGATTGACGGCGAATACGCCTACGGCTACCTCAAGAATGAGCGCGGCATTCACCGTCTGGTGCGCATGAGCCCCTTCGACTCCGCCGGCAAGCGCCACACCTCTTTCTGCTCGCTGGATGCCACCCCGGATATCTCCGACGACATCGAAATCGAGGTGAAGGAAGCCGATGTGAAGATGGACACCTACCGCTCCGGCGGCAAGGGCGGCCAGAACGTGAACAAGGTGGAAACCGCTGTGCGACTCACCCACCTGCCCACCGGCATCATCGTGGCCTGCCAGACCCAGCGCTCTCAGCTCCGCAACCGCGAGGAAGCCATGCGCATGCTCAAGGCCCGCCTCATCCAGCTGGAGGAAGACCGCAAGCGCGCCGAAGCCGACCGCCAGTACTCCGAAAAAGGTGATATCGCCTGGGGTAACCAGATTCGCTCCTACGTGTTCCAGCCTTACCAGATGGTGAAGGACCTGCGCACCGGTTTCGAATGCGGCAACATCCAGGACGTGATGGACGGCAACATCGACGGCTACGTGGAAGCCATGCTCCGTCATAACGCCAATGCGTAAAAAGTACAATTGACAAAGGACAAAGTACAATTGGTGAAGTACCGCTCGCTCTGCTCGCCGATTGTACTTCGTTCTTTTCGCAGCGTCTATGTCTGAACAAAGCGAAGCCATGAAGGAACGCACCAGGCAGTTCAGCTACCGGGTGGGGAACCTGGTGCTGCACATGGGACGCACCACCTTGCTGGCTGAGGTATACGGCAAACAACTGCTGCGCTGCGCGTCCTCTGTGGGAGCCAACTATCGCGCCGCATGCCGCGCTAAGTCTGACCGCGATTTCCTTAACAAGATTAAAATCTGCGAGGAAGAATCGGACGAATGCCTGTACTGGCTCGACCACATCGGGCATTTCGAATTAATAAAGCCCGCCTCACGTCTGGAACCGCTCTACCAGGAAGCCCGCGAAATCTGCGCCATCGTCACAGCCACTGCCAAAACCATCCGCACCCGGCTACATGAATAATCCCCCTGCGCGCAGCGCAGCTGACTCTATAAATTGTCCATTGTAATTTGTAAATTGTAAATATGCTTAAGGTTGATGTCCTCACGCTCTTTCCGGAGCTCATCTCGGTGCCGCTGTCCCAGAGCATCATGGGACGCGCGGCAGAGGCCGGGCTCATCGAGGTGCGCGCACACCAGCTGCGCGACTGGACGCACGATAAATACCGCCGCACGGATGACTACCTCTGCGGCGGTGGCCAGGGCATGCTCATGAAGTGCGAGCCCATCTTCGAGGCCATCGAGGAGCTGCGGCAGGAGAATACAAAGGTGATTCTCATGACCCCGCAGGGCCGCGTGTTCCGCCAGGCAGTGGCCGAAGAGCTGGCCGCCCCCTGCATGGAGGGAGCCGATGCGCACTACATCTTCCTCTGCGGCCACTACGAGGGCGTGGACCAGCGCGTGATTGACACCCTGGTGGATATGGAGCTCTCCATCGGCGACTATATCCTGACCAATGGCGCCATTGCCGCCGTGGTGGTCATCGATGCCATCGCCCGTCTGCTTCCCGGCGCCCTGGGCGATGACCGCAGCAGCGTGGAGGAATCCTTCTCCAACGGTCTGCTGGAAGCCCCCGCCTACACCAAGCCCAACGTCTTCCGCGGCATGGAGGTGCCCCCGGTGTTCCTCTCCGGCAACCACAAGGCTATCGAGGAATGGAAGCTCGAGAAATCCATCGAGCGCACCAAGGCCAACCGCCCGGACCTCTACGAAGCCTGGGCCGCCGCCCACCCCGAATACTTCGCCCCCAAAAAGCGCAAAAAGACGAAGCTGACTACCTACAAGCCCAGAAAGATTCAGGGGGAGGGGACTCCCTGACGTCCGCACAACGTGCGGATATCGTCGCGCGCAGCGCGATATCGTCCACCGCCAGGTGGATATCGTCCAGCCCCGCAGGGGCTGGATTTCGTTTTTCCCGCTAGTGGCGGACACAAATCGCCCCGCCCAGAGCAAAACCCGGGGCGGGGCATGCGGGAATTCACCTCAGTAGCTGAACTGTTCTCACAATCAGGTCGAACAAATACCAGATAATCGCGAGGATTATCACTACATTGGTGGGGGTCGATTTGTACTTCATAGCAAAACGCCGCCCCCATCGGCACTATGCCGCGGAAAGCGGCATCAGAATTACAGCCACCCCTTCATAACCCGTCAAGAAAACATTCAGGCCGCCCGACAACATATGCCGGACGGCCTGCAAATTTGCTATTGGTACACCCGGGACCCCTCCCGGGGCAAGGTGTCTCCACCTTGCGCCACTATTTCACCACAGCAACCCGCTCTTGTCAACCATTTTTGAAAAAACACTTTAACTAAAAACGATGTTGGGTATATTTGTTTCCCGATGATTGGAAAATTGATAGCCTGGGCATACAGGTAAACGAAATCCGGTCTCCTGACGGAGACCGGACGAAATCACTTCGTGACGATATCTTGCCTGCGGCTCGGACTTAGAACGGAATATCATCGTCCTCCTCGGCGGGCATGGGAGGGGGAGGAGTCTGCTGGGGGCGCTGCTGCTGGTAGCCGCCGTTGGAATAGCCGCCGCCATAGTTGCCGCCACCGCTGGAGTAGCCACCCTGACCACCACCGTAGTTACCGCCGCCATTGGAGTAGCCGCCGTTGTTGTAGTTATTGGAACGCTGCTGGTAGCTGCCACCGCCCTGCTGCTGGCTGCCGCCCTCGCGGCTGCCGAGGAGCTGCATATTCTCTGCCACGATGCGGATTTTGCTGCGGCGCTGGCCGGTCTGCTTGTCCTCCCAGGTATCCTGCTGCAGACGCCCCTCAATGAAGACGGGGCGGCCCTTGGCCAGGTACTGGCCGGCAATCTCAGCCGTGCGGCCCCAGCAGGTCACATCCAGGAAGGTGGTTTCCTCGCGGCGCTCGCCCTCGTTGGGGCCGCTGCTCACGCGGTTCACGGCCAGGCGGAGCTCAGCCACGGTGTTGCCACGCGGGGTCTGGCGCACATCCGGGTCTGCCGTCAGGTTGCCGATAATCATTACTTTGTTTAAATTAGCCATAATCTACTCGTGTTTCAGTTGGGTTCGGTAAAATGCCGTGGCCGAAGCCCGGCGCTATCTACATGGTGCTATCCTACCTGCTGGGGCGGGGCTTGACAAGCAAAAATGTGGTGCGCACAGGCTTTTATTCCCTTACTGACGTGATTAAAGGCTTGCATCCGGTGGCATAACAGTGTACAATGCCGCACCCGCACCCCTGCGGAGTATCACCATTTTTATCTCCCATGAAAGTTGAACTCATCGAAAAAGCCGCTCAGATCGTAGGCGACAACCAGCTGCTGGTGAACATCGTTTCCAAGCGCGTGCAGCAGCTCAACCACGGTTCTGACCCCTACATCGTCACCACTCCGGAAATGCAGTGCGGTGATATCGCTCTCACGGAGATTATCGAGGGCAAAATCACCTGGCACGAAATGACCGAGGAGGAACTTGCCGCCAGCAAGGGCGAGGCCGTGGAAACCGATCCCTTCGCCGAGCTTGCCCAGTCTGCCGCAGCCCCCGTGGAGCCCGATACGCTCACCATTACCCCGGACCTGTAAAGCCCCCGCAGATATCCCTTTCGGCGCGACCCGGCAAGCTCCCACGTACGGCAGCGCCGGGTCGCTCCCTTTTCCAACATACCCTGACTACCCCCACCCCCACTCCATATGGCCAAGAAACCCGCACCCCAGAGCAACCTGATTGCCAGCAATAAAAAGGCCGGCCGTGATTACGAAATCATGAGCCGCCACGAATGCGGCATAGAACTGCGCGGCACCGAGGTGAAATCCATCCGCGCCGGCAAAGTGAACGTGGCAGATGCTTTCGCCCGCGTGGAAAAAGGCCAGCTTTTCCTCTACGGCTGCGACGTGCAGCCCTGGGAAACCGCCGGCAAGTGGTTCCAGCACGAGGCCAAGCGCCCCCGCCGGCTCCTCATGCACAAGCGCGAGATTCTCAAGCTTGAAATCCAGCAGGCCCAGAAAGGCTTTGCCCTCCCCCTGCTCCGCCTCTACTGGAAAAACGGCAAGGTGAAAGCCGAAATCGGCACCGGCCGCGGCAAAACTCACCGCGACCAGCGCTACGACCTCAAGGCCCGCGCCGAAATGCGAGAAGTGCAGCGCGAAGTAGCGCGCTTTAATAAAGCCCGCTGGTAATTCCCCGACTGTTCCGCCGCCACCGGCGGAACTATTTCACTGCCGCTACGCGGCGGCAATGAATCACTTTTCTGTCTTTCGAATGATTTTTTCCACATCCGGAAGCATGGCGGGAACATCCTTGCAGTACTTACCCCAGAGACGGTCCATGAGCGAGGGGGTGCCGCCGGCCGTTTCCTCGGTATCGGCACCCAGTTCCACCAGTCTGCGCAGAGCCTGCAGCAGAGGCTCGCGGTGGGGCGGGCTGCTGGCGCAGCGTGAGGTCATGCAGGCCACGTAGAAAAGCACACTGTTGCCTCGGGCATCGCGGGCGCTGATATCCAGCCCGGCAGGAACCAGAACCTCTGCTGCGCGCATCACGGCCTCAATCCCCTTCTGGTCCAGCCAGGGTGCGCTATCCACCATGGATAGCAGCAGAGTCCTGCCACCTTCCAGACGCATGTTCGCATCAGCACCAAGCTCAATCAGCAGCTTGAGCATTTCCGGCTTCCTCAGCGCATGCTGAATGGGGTAAACCGGGTGGCCCGAACGACTGCGGCAGGCCTTGTTGATTTTTGCACCATGCTGAACAAACAAGCGCACAAGCTCCTCATTCCCGGAACCAATGCAGAAATAGAGCAGCGGAGTACCATCGGGTGCACAGGCATTGGCGCTGGCGCCATGCTCCAGCAGCACTTTGACCATCTCATTCCGCCGGCTGAGCAAAGCGGTGTGCAGCAGGTTGCCGGGGCTGTAATGAGAGCGCGATTTCACCAGTTCAGGGCGGTTTTTGAGTATCTGAGCCAGTTCCTCGACCTTGCCGCGGCGAATCACCTGCTCCGCTTTCTTGTAATCCGGGTCCTGCAGGAGATTGGGCGTGAACATAAAGGGCTGCACCGCCGGTAATTCATGCCGGTTGGGCGAAATGGTGACCCGGAAGCCCGACACCAGCGCGCGGTCCTCGGGAGCAGCATCGGGGGCATCCATGGCCTCCGGGCAGGCAGCGCGCAGCAGGTTCATGACTTCGCGACCGGGTTCTTCCCAGTTGCCATCAGCATCCTGGTAGCAGACCAGCAGAGCGCTGTTCTGATTCCAGCTTCCGCTCTTATTCTCGATCATTTTCCGGAAGTTCTGCTCCTCCACACCCCCGCGGCGCCCCAGCATGAAAATCTCGATGGGCACCTTGCGGAACTCGGCCGCAGCCTGAGCCGCAGCCAATGTGGTGTGCAGCACCATGGTGCGCTCTTCCACCTGCGGGCAGTTCTCAGCCTGTTCCCGGTTCTCGCCATCCAGGAGGTTGACATAGCACTTGGCGTAGCTGCCATCGGTGCGGGTGAACTCGGCTATACGACCGTCGGACACATCGCGGCCATTGATTTTATGAGTCCCGGAGGATTTTTCGACTGCTATCTTATCCAGTCTGCCATCGAAGATTTCCACAGGGATTCCCCGGTGGACCGTCCAGGTGCAGATGCCGTTGGTTTCCTTCCATTCGATGATGTTGGCGATATCATCTGCCGCCATTTCTTCCAGCTTCACGCGCAGTTTTCGCCCCTTTTCAGTCAGCAGCTCCACCCAGGGGCTCTGCCCGGCCTTTTCATAGCCGGCGGACAAAATGCGGGCACTGATGGTGGCACTGCTGCTCGTGCGTTCATCGGTTTCCTCCACATCATCCGGCACCCGGTCCGTTTTCTGCAGGTGCCAGGTGTAAAGCGGTGAGGAGAACGGTCTGTGCACCGAAGAATCAGCCGCCAGAGATTCCAGCATCTTCTGCTCAGCACTTTCATCCACCGTGGGCAGGTCCTTGAGCTCCACCGCCTGAATCAGGGCATGCGCCGTGGGATTCCCGGCAGCACCAGCCAGCAGACGCTCACGATAGCTCCGGCGGGTTTCCTGCGGGATATCTGCGCATTGGAGCAAAGCATGCGCCAGGCTGGCAGCAGCTATGGGCATGCGCTCCAGCTGCTTCATGGCCGGGGTAAGCAGAGCCTCTGCCTGGGCATTCTTCCCCTGCTGCAGGAGCGAAAGCGCATGGTACACATCTGCCTGCAGGCGCCACTTCACCAAATCGTGCTGCGAGCCTTTGCCTGCCATGTGAGCCGCAGCGCTGGCATAATAGGCCAGGTTGTATTCCGCCCAGAAAGCAGCACCCCGGAAACGCCGCTGCTCCGCCATGATGCGCTGAAGCTCCGGGCGGATATAGGAGAGGTTGCGCTTGGGCTGCAGCAGCATCAACCGCTCGGACTCCCGGGAGAGCCCATGCTCCAGCAGCAGCTGGTGAGCATCGTTCCAGTAATATGAGTAGTATGAATTGAGCAGCATGGCCGCCTGGGTGATACCCAGCCGCTCCTGTTCCCGGGCGGTGGCTTCATCACCCTTGGCCCGGGCTACCAGAGCCATGGCCATACGCGTCGAGGGGTACTTGTAGTTGCGGGGCGTGCTGGTCATGCGCTCCAGAATCTTTTCGGCGGTGAGCAGGTCGCCCTTGCGCAGGGCGTGCATGACCATGTAGTAACCGCGGCGGCTGTTAGCACCGGTGATAAACTTGGCCTGCAGGTCCGGCTGGTAGAGCGCATCGCACATGCGCCCCACACGCAGCAGAGCCTCCGCACAGCCCTTGCCCGGCAGTTTCGCCTCCAGGTCCATATAGGTGCGCTGCATAGCCTTCCACTCCTCATCAGAGGCGAGCATGCATCTGTTATTAATCTGGTGGGCGAGCAGAATACTGGCCACCAACTCAGGCTCCGGGTCAGGGTCGCCATCCTCATCCTTGCGAGTTGTGACTCGTTTGGCCCAGAAGAGGTTGGGGGCTTTCGAGCCCCCGCTGAACAGGGAGTCCATGCTCTCGATAATACTGAGGTCGGCACGGCAGTGGTGCATGAGACGAGCCTGGCAGCGGGGCGTAATCTGGTGGCTGATGTGCAGGTTGAGAAGCAGCGGCCAGAGATGCTCGCGGTTCAGCAGGTCAGCCAGCGCAGCGGCGCCCTTGTCCAGCGCCTCGGTCTTGCCATCGCGCTCCAGCATGGCCAGCTGCAGGGCGCAGCGCAGCAGGGCGGCATTCAGCTGCAGGTAGCGGGCGCGCAGGGCATCATCATGGCGGGCAAAGCGGGTGCCGTGCTCATCAATCAGCACATCCACACCATTTTCCGACGCCATCACATCGAAATTGGAGAAGAAGCGGAAATGCCCCTGGCGGGGAATCGACACATTGAAATTACTGTCGCGCCGCACACGCGAGCCCTCAGCCAGGGAATACAGCACCAGGGATGAGAGCATATCCTGCGCTTTTTCCTTCTGCACCACCTTATCAAACAAGGCCACGTCCTCCTCCACCGTGTTGCCACCGGCACCCAGCAGTTCATTGCTCCACTGCGCCGTGTATACAGCCGAGCAGTCCGGCATCTCTCCCAGCCCGGCAGTGGGGTCATCCAGTTTCTTCCAGGGCATGCAGGTGGGGTCTGCCGCCAGCATGCTGCGCACGGTAAAGCTCTTCATCTCGTGGCTCAGCCCGGCAGCGGCATCGCGAATCTTCTGCAAATCGGCCTCGGCGGGCAGCTTGCCGGTGGCGCGGCCCTGCATGAGCTGCATGCCCAGCACCAGGGGCTCGGGCAGGTCCTTGCCCCAGGTGTAGTTCCAGCAGGTCAGGCCGGAAAGCTGAGCTTTATCATATAACACACTGGTATCGTGCAGCATGCAGCGAAGGGTCAAGCGGGCAAAATCCGAACCGCGCTGCATGATGTAGGGCGCATGCAGCACCGGGTCTGTCCACAGGCGGTTCACCTCCGAAGCGCGCTGCTCCTTACCATCGCTGAGCGTGAAACGGCGCTGGGTCAACATGGGCGGAATACCACGCTGCCCTTCCGTGATACCCAGCAGGTAGTCCCACTCGCGGTCATCGCGGAAGGCGAGCATACCCAGCCACTTCTGCTGGTGATCCAGCTCGCGGGGCTCCTTCTCCTCGTACGGCTTGAGCATGTGTTCCTCCAGCGCCAGGGAGTCGAACTTGCACGAGTGATCCATCCACACCGAATCTGCCCGCACCAGCATGTAGGTATTCATGTCGGTGGTCGTGTGTTTGCGGGTAATATCATTGAGCAGGTAGTGCTGGCGGCCGTTGCGCTTGTAGTATGACTTCAAGTTCCAGCTGCTGCGCAGCATCTTATAGGTCGATTCCAGCACCGGCCCGGGTGGAGTACCCAGCGCCTGAACAGCCTGCTGGAAGCTCCATTCCTCAAACTCCTTCTCCGAAATCGTCGTGAAGGAGTTTTCATAGGTCTGCCCCATCTCCTCAGCGGCATTCACGATGAGGCTGCTGAGGATGAAGAAAGGAAGAAAACGAAGATAACGCATGATCGTAAGTAGTTTTGTTTATTTTGCGCCGTGCTGGATGAGCAGCTTCTCCACCTCCGGGTTCAGGGGCGGAGCCCAGCCATACTGCCCGCGGAGACGGCTGAGCAGCGAGGGGGTGCCGGTGCTGGTTTCCTGCACATCCGCCCCCAGCTCGATGAGGAGCTTCATGGTGTCCAGGGTCGTCTTAAGCTCCTGGGGGTTGCCCTTCACATCGTTCTGGCCGGCATGCAGAGCCAGCTTCCAGAGCAGGCTCTCGCCCATGTTGGTGCGGGTGTTCACATCCAGCCCGAGGGGCACCAGCCGGCGCGCATGCTGAGCCAGCAGCGCAATATCCGCCTTCGGGCTCTGCTTCAGCAGTTCAAACAAGGCATTTTCGCCATTCGGCAGCAGCACATTCGGATTCGCCCCGGCCTCCAGCAGAGGCTCCAGGAACTTCGGCTGGCGCATGGCGCTGATGACCGGGTAAAGGGCATCTTTCTTATTGATGGAAAGCGAGGGGAGATTCGGGTCTGCCCCCAGTTTCAGAAGCTGGCGGAAATGTTTCTCATCCTTGCGGTTGAGGCAGTCCTGCAACAGGGTGTTGCCGCACCAGTCGCGGGTATTCAGGCGGGCACCGCGCTTCACCAGCAGCTCCACCATGCGGTCGCTGCAGTTGAACTTGATGGCCGTCTGCAGCGGGCAGCAGGCAAACTCATTCGTGCGCACGTGGAGGAGCTCCGGCGTGGCATCCAGCAGGCGGTTCACCTCGGCCTCGTTATTGGCACGGATGGCAGCGGTGAGCGCCTTGTATTCCGGGCTGTTCTGCAGCGGACTGCGGAACGAATGGAACACGAATGAAGGCACATGCCCCAGCGTAACCTGGAAACCGGTATCAAGCACACGATCCTCGGGAGGAGTGGCGGCGGTGTCGAAGACTGCGCCATAATCGCTGAGAATATTCATCACCTGGCGCCCGGGTGTCTCCCAGTTCCCCTCATCATCCTTGTAACAAACCAGCAGCACGTAGGAAGTGGGCAAATCCTTGAGACTGCCGGCCAGCTGCTCATGCAGCAGGTTTTCTTCCGGGCCACTGCGCTGCCCCAGCATGAAGGCGATGATGGGCTGCTGGCGCTGGGAGGCTTCAATTTCAGCGGAGGCCAGTGAGGTGTGCAGCCGGATGGTTGGTTTTTCTGCGCTGGCATGCTGTTGGATGTATTGGCGGGCTTCATCATCCAACTGGTTGAAGTACCACGTTACAGCCGTACCGTGGGTGGTGGTGAACTCGGCGGTGAGTCCGTTGCTCACATCCACACCGTCGCGAACATGCAAGCACTGGGTGGGCGGATTCTGCACCAGCCTTTCAAATCGCGCTTCAAAAGGTTTTTTTACCAGGGTCTTTTCTTTGGTAAAGGCCCAGGTGCGGATATTATTCTTTTCTTTCCAGTCGATGAGGTTCTGAATGTCATCCGGCGCGAGTTCATCGAGTTTGATGTAGCGTTTGCGTCCGGCATCGGTCTGTAGCAGTACCCAGGGAGCCTGGTGCGGGTTGTCATAGCAGGCGTTGACAATGCGTGCCTGAATCGTGCTGCGTATGGCCGTGCGTTCATCGTTCCCGGTGTCAGCTGTTTCATCGGCATCTGCCTTCTGCAGGTGCCAGGTGTAGAGCTCGGAGCGGAAGGGTGCCGGGGCTGTAATAGGAGTAGCCTGATTCAGGGCAGCTATATCTGCGCTTTCATCTTCTGTGACCAGATTTTCCAGCTGCACAGATTGCAGTTTTGCCAGGGCTATGGCATTTCCGGCGCTTCCGGCCAGCAGGCGGCGCTGATAGTCCTGGCGCGTACCGGTGGGTATATCTGCACAGGTCAGGATAAAGGGTGCAAGTTCGGCTGCCAGTGCCGGCATGCGTTCCAACTGTTTCATGGTATGCTCCAGCAGGGTTCTGGCGGGCTCGGAGGCCTGGTTCTGCTGCAGGAGTGCCAGAGCATGGTAGGCATCTGCCTTAATTCGCCAGCTGGCCAGTTCTGCCTGTGTGCCCAGACCGTGAGCCGGAGTGGCTTTGCTGCAGAAATCGGCCACGGCAAGCTCCTGCCAGAAGGCGGCACTGCGGAAGCGCCGTTGCTCAGCCAGCCGGTGAATCAGCGCGCGGCGCAGGAACGGCATGCCGTGGTTGGGCAGAATAGTGAGCAGTTTTTCCACCTCGCGGGTCATGCCGTGTTCCAGCAGCAGACGCACCGCATCTTCCCAGTAATAGAAGTAGGAGGAATTGAGGGAGATGGCGGCCAGTGTCACAGCCAGCCTCTCTTGTTCGCGGGCATTTGCCTCATCTCCTTTTGCCCGCGCAACCAGCGCCATGGCCAGGCGCGTGCCGGGGTAACTATACATTTGAGGACTGTGGCACATGACACCCAGAATTTTCTCTGCCGTGGGGGTGTCGCCCTGTTGCAGGGCGTGGCGTACAAGATGGTATCCCCGGATACTCCGCTTGCCGGAGATGCGCTCCGCAGCCAGGTCGGTGCGGTACATGCCGGCATTCATGCGCCCGACGCGCAGAAGCCGCACGGCTGTCATCTTGTCCGGGGCCATGTCGTCCAGCTGCAGCCAGCGGCGCTGCACATCGGCCAGTTGTTCCGGCGTGTGTGGCAGCTCATTCGTGTTGATGAAATGGTCCCTGAGAATCGGTGCAAGCAGTTCCTGCTCCGGGTCAGGCTTGCCGTCTTCATCGGTGCGTTTGGTGAGAATCCCCGCAATATCATGAATGATGGAGATAGATGACCTGGTGAACAAGCGGCCCAGGTGGTAGAGGATATGGCTGTCTGCCCGGCAGGCATCCAGAAGCTGCACACAGGTTTCCGGCCCCAGGTGGCGCATACTGTACTCACTCATCAGCAGTGGCCAGAGCCGGTGCTGGTTCAGTACCGCTGCCAGGGCCTTGGCGGCTTCCTTATGCTCGGCGGTCCTGCCATCGCGCTCTAGCAGCGCCAGCTGCATGGCGCAGCGGTGCAGCGCCACATTCAGACTGCGGCAGCGGGCGCGGAGAGAGGCATCATCTTTCTCAAACGCGGGGCCATCGTCATCGATGAGGATATCGACCCCATCCTCTGAAACTTCGATATCGAAATCAGCAAAATAATTGAAATGCCCCTGGCTGGGAATACCATCGCGGAAGATGCTATCCTCGCGGGCCCGGGCGTCCTGAGCCAGGGTGAAGAGCACCAGTGAGGAAAGTGCCCCGGCGTCCTGCTCCTGCTTCACCAGTTTTTCCAGGGTGGCAATGTCCTGCTCAGGGGTGGTGGGTGCCCCCATCAGCTCCGGATTCCACTGCGGCAGATTCACGGCCGTGCAATCCGGCATTTCGGAAAGGTCTGCCGTGGGGTCGTTGAGCTTTTTCCAAGGGGTGAAATCAGGCGCTGCGGCCAGCAGGTTGCGCACGATGAATCCTTTCATTTCAGGTGGCAGAGTGGCAGAAGATGCCTGAATCTGCTGCAATGCTGCCACGGGCGGCAGCTGCCCCTGGCTTCGCCCTTTCATCAACTGCAGCCCCAGTGCCAGCGGCATCGGCAGGTCTTTGCCCCAGGGATAGTGCCAGTTGGTAAGTCCCCTGCGGGCGGCATAGTCGTAGTGAACTGAGTGGTCATGCAGCAGGTATCGCAGACGAGCTTTGTTGAAAGAGTTGGCATGAGCCTTCAGGTAGGCTGCATTCTCGTGCGGCGATGTCCACAACCGGTTGCTTTCGGCTGCGCGTTTCTGGTACATGTTGTGCAGCTGGTATTTCTGCTCGGTGCGCATGGCGGGTTCGCCACGCAGGGCACCCAGAATGCCCAGCATGTGTTCGGCATAGAAATCGCCCACGAAGCAGAGGGAACCCAGCCAGTTGAGCTGGTGCTGCAGCTCCTGCGGTTTTTCCTGCTCGTAGGCCTTGAGCAGGTGGTTCACATACAGGTCGCGGTCCTGCTGGCTGAGGTAGCGCAGCAGCAGTCGGTTCGACAGGATGAGCATGTAGGTGTTCATGTCCGTCGTCTTACCGTCCTTGATAAGCCGCTTCATCTGCTCCTGCTGGAAATTAATGCGCCTGTAGCCAGCAGGTTGTTTCCAGGTGGCTTTCAGCATGTCGAACGTAGCCTGCGAGGGGCTGCCGGGCATGTTGCCCAGCGCCTTGAATGCCTGCTCAGGGGTCCAGCTGCGCAGCTCGCGGGAACTGATGTTGCGGATATAGGGCATGAGACTCTGCTCCATCTCTTCCGCGGCAGGAGCCAGCAGACCACCCAGCAGGAAACAGCTCAGAAATTGTCTGATTTTCATAGGATTAGTCAGTGCGGGAGTCAAATCATATCATTCACCACATCGGGCAGGGTTTTCACCGGGGCCGCCGGGTCATCGCGCCACACCTTGATTTTCTTCATCGGGCGCTCTTCCTGCTCTTCTTCTTCCTCAACCGCCTTTACCACAGGCTTTTTGGTGAGACCGGAAGGTTTGCGGTTACCCATGAGTTTCTGCATGAGCTCGGCGCGGCGGGCTTCTTCGCTCTGCACGCGCTGCTGCTTGAATTCCGCCACTTTCTCCTCAGCTTCGGTGGGCACCCAGAATGTCCAGCTGCGCGCCGGTGGCAGCTTGTCCTCCTGCAGACGAATGGCCTCCGGCAGGTCGTTCCACTCCATGCGGCGGGTGGTGCGGGTGTAGAAAGCCACGCCGGTTTCCGTGGTGCCACGGTTCAGATTGCGGATGGTATCAGTACCGGGTTCCACCTCCATCTGCACGCCGAAATCCAGCTGCACCACACTGCTGCGCTCAGCATTGGCCCGCAGAATTTCCTTTTCCTTGGCATGTTCGCGGGCGCGAAGCACCGGCCGGTAGCCCTTCTGCACCTCCTCCGCCAGCTTTTCATAGGCCTCATATGCTTTCTTTTCCTCCTCCTCATTCCGGGGAGCAGGTGTGGCCAGGTGGGTTTCCATGCGCTGCAGAATGCCACCTGCATCGTAATCCTGCGGGTCGAATTGCTTGAGGATACCATTGGCCATGGCCGTGGCTACCGGGCAATCCGTTGCATCTTCATCCTCGACCGGGGTTCCGCCCAGCAGAGTCTTGCTGAACTGCTCATGGTATACCTCGGGCTTGAATGCCTTACCCAGAGAATTGGCGATGCCGCGCTGTCTGTTCGCCGCGCGGATGGAAATCAGCTCGCTGATGTTGTTGCGGAGCTCAGCGCTCACCTCCTGAGCACACAGAGGCAGCTGACTGACCAGCAAAAGGGAAATAAAAATTCTGTTCATTGTTTTTCAGTGATTTGAATGGAAAAATAGGCAGCAAAATCCGGCAGAGTCTCCATCTGGCGGCGGATGCGCTTGCGCAGATGCTCCGGCAGCGGGACTGCGCCGCGGCCGCTCAGGCGGTATAGTTCCTCCGGCCGGTCTTTTTCGTTGAAATGCTCCGCAGCCACCAGGGAATCCTCGTTGCCATAGATATACAGTAGACTCTTCTTCCCCCAGAAAAGCAGGTGGCAGCACTGCCGCCGCGAATCCGGGCTGCTGATGCGGCGGATTTCTGCAAACGCGGCGCTTATCTTGCTCCAATCCGGCGCTTCATCGGCCAGCTGAGCAGCAATGAGGTACTGCTGGTGCTCCAGCGCAGCCCATTTTTCTTTGTCCAGATGCCGGTCCGACGGCTCAAAGACAGCCTGCGGTTCCATCCTGTTGCTGATGGTGATGCGGCGCTCCAGGGTCAGGTGGCGGCGCTGCAGCGTGAAGGTAATCTGCTGGCCGGGGGTGGCGGCGGCCAGATAGGCATAGAGCTCCGCCTTGCTTGTCACGGGCTTGCCATCCATGGTGAGCAGCGTATCACCCGCGTTCACCCCGCCGCGGTCGGCCGGTCCGAAATGCGCAACAGCCGATACCAGCACCCCGCCGCCTTCACGGTCGGCGGCTGCCAGCCCGGAATAGGGCACGCCTTCGGCCCTCAGCAAGCCGACAAAACTCAACAGGGTAAGAAGATATTTCATGGTATAGCGGGTTCGTCCAGTCTACCCCGCCAGTCTATCATTTCCAGAGTATAAATATCAAGCAAATTCGCCTTTTAGTTGGGACAGTCTTAAATCTTGACTTAGCGACTCATTGTGCTACCATGCGGCGAATGAATCTCCGCAGCTTAGTCCTGGATTACCTTCACACCCTGCAGACGCAGGGGGTGCAGCGGCTGGCTGTGGATGAGGAGGCGCGCCTGGTGCTGCGCGAGTGGATGCTGGCCGCCAAGCGCGGTGGTCGCCCTGCCCCGGTGGCACAGATACCGGTGGCACGGCCCGCGGAGCCCGCAAGCCCACCCCCCATGCAGCAGGATGCCCCGGTGGAAATGGACGCGCCTGCCGCACCGGAAGCCAGCCTGAGCGCCGAGCTCAGCAAACCGCTGCCCGAGGAACCGGTGCAGGTGCACGACGAGGTGCCCTTCTTCCGCCCCGGTGGCAGCAATGCCGAGGAGGCCTGGGCCAATATGCGCCGCATACTGCCGACCTGGCCGCCGCTGCGCCAGCTGGGCACGCTGCGCGAAAAAATGGTGCTGCCTCAGGGCAATCCGCAGGCGGATATCGTTTTCGTGGGCGATGCGCCGGGCTATTACGATGAGAAAGCCGGGCTGCCCTTCCAGGGTGAGGCCGGCGGCAAGCTGGATGGCATGCTCAAGGCCATGGGCCTGACCCGCGAGCAGGTGTACCTGACCCAGCTGCTCAAATTCCGCCCGGCCCAGCCTCGGCAGACGCTCAACACCCGCCCGCCCAGCGATAAGGAACTGCTCTTCAGCCTGCCGGTCTTTGATTTTGAAATGCAGCTGGTGCAGCCGCGCGTAATCGTGGCGCTGGGCGTCATAGCCGCACGCGGTCTGCTGCAGCAGGGCAATCTGCCCCTGGCTGCCTACCAGGAGCGCACCTGGAACTTCCAAGGCATCCCCGTGGTGGTGACCCACCACCCCAGCTACCTGCTCCGCACCAGCGACCTCGGCGAGCGCCGCCGCCTCTGGGAGGAAATGCTTCACGTCATGGAAATCGCCGGCCTCCCCATCAACGACAAGCAGCGCGGCTACTTCCTGCCCAAGGGGGCCTAGTATCACGGCTGAGAAGGCTTATACTCTCTCCAGCTGCTGCATTCTGCGGCGGATTCCGGATTGAATCTCTGCATATACCGTTGAAGGCGCTTCTGCGGATACTGTTTGGGTAAATGAATCCAACTCCTTGTCCAAACGCTTGAGCATCTTGTCCATTTCAGTATGAACCAGTCGTTCACTCAACCCGGCTTTACTTCCCATGCGCAGAAACTTGGCGCGGCTTATCCAGTCGAAATGGCTGCGGCCTTCGATTTTCATAGCCAGTTTGGCCGGCAGATTCGGGTACACAGCAGTGGATAGCAAATCATACGCCGGAGCCAGACGCGCCACGCCTTCGCGGTATATCACCGAGAAATTCTTGGCGTGAGCATCACCATTGCCAATCAGGAAGATAAAGATGATACGCCGCAGAAATTCAATCACATCGACAGCTGGCAGCTCCATTTCCCGCAGCAATTGAAAACACTGTAACAAACGAGGCCCACCCTCAGACTCGTACTTCACACCGGGTTCATACCCCAGCAGCTGGCAAAAATCCTCCTGATGCAACCGCACCCATTTGCCCGACTCGATGGACCTGTCGTAACGGGTGGTGACATAGTAGGGAACGTCCTTTATCCGCAATATCTCACACGCCGCAACATCAAGCCCGCAGCGCTCGGCAAGGCGCATGCAGTAATACTCGTTAAACACGCTTTCCGGAAAACGGTCAATACCGGGTTTGATGATGTGAGTCGATGGTGTACCATTCAAAGGAAGCACTATCTGCCCATCCTGCACACAGGCCACCAGCTTATCCTGCGCACCGGCCCCGGAGATATGAAAATCCCGGGCGCCCACATTCAGCGGGCGTTCCGGCAACGCAAGCAGAACTTCATGAGCCTCATCTTCCGCAAGGATGCGGTATTCCGCCTCCGCATGGGCCTGCATCTCGCGCTCCGGTGCAATCACGGCCACCGCTCCGGCGCAATCCTCACCAATCCGCTTCAGCAGAGCAAATACGTTGCTATGCGAAATCCCCAGGTACTGCGCCAGCTTCACTCGCACTGATTCATCCGGAAGCAGGTTGGAGAAAAAAGAAACCACCTCGCCGCCTGCGTAGGGTTGTTCGCGCAGGGGCATGGTATAGGCCAGTGCCGTAGCTCCGGGACTCTGCAGATAGGCAGGCTCATACTCAAAGAACAGGCGCCCCTTATCAGACATCAGGGTTCCCACCCGCTCCCCGCGCAAATAGACGTGTAATTGTTCCATCACTTAATCTCCCAGCGGTTCATAGCATATAAACCCAGTCCCAGAGCCTCCAGCACCTGAATCATTTTGTCTACCTGAATGGAAGGTTTGCCGTTTTCCAAATCAGAAACAAAGCGTACTCCCGTGTTGGCCACTCCGGCCAGTTGCTCCTGCGAAATTCCCTGCGCCTTGCGCGTCTCCCGCACAAGCTCCCCTATCTCTGCCGCTGTTCTGAGCTTACTCTTGTTCATATTTCATTCCCGTTCGGGAATAGAATATCACATCCACTGCAAATTTCAAATCTTTTATTACCGCCCGGGAATAAAAACTCAATTTCTGTGATGATCTTCTTCATTTCATTCCCGTTCGGGAATGAAACATCTCTTCTTGGGCGGGGTTGCGGGAGGGGAAACAAAAAGAAAACCGCCGGGAACAACACCCCGACAAGCATAGTCTGAATACCGTTGCTACCTCTCGGTCCTGGCGGGGTTTTCCAGCTATACCTCCGGGGGTGCTCCCGGCGGCAGGTGTGAGTATGCCAGCCAGGCCCCGCGGCGTCAAGCATTTTGTGTGAAATGCCGTCATTTCAATGCGTATGAAACTCCTCGCCGTAGGGAGCGATATACGGGACTACCTCCGGTGAGGCCGGTAAGACCTCCCCCAGATAATGCAACAGCTCTATATGCGGCGCAAGCGGCATATCATCATGCTCCGGAGCGAGCGCAAAGATTGCCCAGTGTAAAGCCCCGCGTTCTTTCTCAAAACGCTGCATTTCCTCTCTCAGATAATCAGCTATGGCCTCCTTATCAGCCAAGGGAAACGAGCGGAAAACGAGTACCCCCTTATCCCAGCCATGTATGCAAACGTGGTCGGGGGCAGCGGCTGCAAAAAAGAAAATCCGGCTGTACAGCACCCCCGAATACATCATGCCCACCCTGAAAGGCACGCGTCGCCCCCGCTCATCTTCCAAAAGAAAAGGCAAGTCCCAGACCTTTTCTGCCAAGTGTAAATACTTCTGCATGTACACATCAGCCATATCCTTGTAGGTTGATTCCGGTCCCACTCGGTACACAAACTCCCGCCTGGCGGGTGATACCACCCACCAGAGCAGCAGCAACAGCACGACGGCGATACCCCGGCAGATGTGCCGCCATCCGCACCTATGCCATTTCGGGAACATCTTCATCGTTGATTTTTCAGCTCGTTAATATCCGAACAAACCGGGAATCCCCGTACACACAAGCAGCGTGGAGACAATCGAAACCGGAATATCCACCCCCGGCAGCAGGAGGGTACAGCAGCGGTTCATCCCTGATATTCTATCGGCAGATAGCGAATTGTCAAGTTTCTTGACATTGCCACAGCGGCGGGGTATGATGCAGACAACCAAACAACACATAGAAACAACACAGACCATGGGACTTCTTCAGAATCTTGCCGCTGTCGCTATCCGCAACAAGGTAATGGCCAACCTGCGCGCCAACTGCCCGGAGGGCATCAAGAACGAACTTGAAACCCTGCTGAGCAATAAAGAGGCCGTCGGCATCATCCAGAACTTTGTGACCGAGGCCATGAAGGGCGGCGGCAAAATCCAGGCCGAGGCCGTAACCACCCTGCCCTTCCCGGCAGAAATCCAGGAGCTGCTGGCCTCCACCCCCAAGCTGGTGACCTACCTGGTGCTTGCTGCCCGCATGGCGGGAAAGAAATAATTTCTGGTGTTGGATAAACGCTGAGATGAACCAGGAAACTGAAACACCCCTACCGTTTGAACTGGGCGGGAATGAGGAACTCCTGTGGCAATGCCCCATGCCGCGGCGCCCGGAGAAAACAGACTGGATAATTATCAGCGTGCTGCTCCTGCTCACCGCGGTCTGCGGGGTCGTTTTCTGCGTGTGCGGCATCACAGATGCGGGAAAAATCGCGGCGGCTTTTGGTGGTTTATTCCTGTTCCTGCTGGTGCTGGGCCTTCATGTCCTCTTCAAGGAACGCCGCATCAACCGCCGCACGGTCTATGCCCTCACCAATAAGCGGGCCTGCATCATCGAGTGCCCGGCCAGACCGGACGGCAAATGCCTGGTGTTCAGCTTCGAAGTGCACCCGCTCATGATTTTCAAGGTAAAGCGCCACCGCAACGGCACGGTGGATTACCTGCTGGGCAAGGAACGCCGGGGTTACGTGGCCTTTGCCAATGGTTTCAGGAATCTGCCGCCGGAGCTGGACCCCGCAGCGGCATTTGCCCGGGTGGGCGCCAGTATCCCGGCCGAGGGGGAGAAAAAGCGCAAAACCTGCGAATACACCCGCCCCACCCCCGCCAGCCAGAGCTTTGCCGGCTATATCTTCCTGAGCTGCCTGTTTGCGCTGGCGCTCGGGCTGGACTACGACAACCACGGCGCCGACCTCTTTCTGCACGGCAAGGAAACCACCGCCACCGTGGTGACCTATGAGCAGGGCACCGAGGAACGAGGCGGACGCCGCAGCAGGCGCGAGGTGACTGTCTACTACCCCGTGGTCATGTTCCGGACCGATAGCGGCGCACACTGCCTCACCGTCAGCCAGACCGGCTACGACAAGCAACCGGCCTGCGCCCCGGGTGCCACCGTGGAACTGCTGTACGATGTCGCCGCCCCGCGCCGCGCCACTATCAAGGACACCAGTATCCTCATGCGCCCGGGTTTCTTCCTGCTCGCCCTGCTCTGGGCGCTGTGGCAGGTGTGGAAATCACACAAACTCTGGCGCGAGGAGCGGCTCATGAAGGTCATTGAAGTCGAAAGCTCCAGCAAAGAAAGCGCCGCATCATGAAAACACCGGATAATCCCCTGCCCTTTGAGCCGGACGAAGATGAAGAAATCCTCTGGGCGCTGCACAAGCCGCTGCCGGGCGGCTCCATGAAACTGCGTATTCTGCTGTGGTGCGTGGCGGTGGTGCTGGGCATACTGGCCCTGGTCCTCCTGAGTAGCGATTTCGCGCTGGCATTTGTGCTGGGTGTGGTGGCCTTGCTCTGCGTCTCCGGGGCGGAGCACAGCTGCACCAACGCCCCGCACCGCATTTCCTACGTGCTGAGCAACCGGCGCGCCTTCATCATCGAAACGCCCGTGAAGCGTGGCAAACCCGCCACCGTCATCACCTTCCGGGTGCGCAGGAACATGGTGGGCCGGGTGCTCCGCCGCCGCAGCGGGCATGTGGACTACCACCTGGGCCGCGAAGTGATGGAGGAGGAGGAAGACCTGCCGCGCGGGTTCATCAACCTGCCCCCGGAGCAGGACCCGGCCCCGGTTTTCACCCAACTGGGAGTCGAACTGCCCGCTGAGGGCGAAACCCGCAAGCTCCCCGGATTCAGCTACCCCCGGGAAGAAGAGCGCCGTCGCCCGGGCTACAACCTCATCATGGCCGCGCTTGCCCTGGCCGCCTGCCTGTTCTGCCTGGATACACAAGGCACCCGGCTCCTGCTGAGCGGGCAGGAAACCACCGCCACCATCCTGAGCTACGAGCAGGGCAAAGAAACGCGAGGCCGCAAATGGACACGCCGCACCGTGACCACGCACCACCCGCTGCTTGCTTTCAACACCCCCGATGGACAGACACACAAAGTGCAGAGCATCTACGGCTTCGACGATGAACCGAAATACCCGGCAGGCTCGCAGGTGACCGCGCTCTACGCCCCCGCTGACCCCGGCTGCGCCACCATCAAGGACTACGGCATTCTCCGCGCCCCCGCCTTCATGCTGCTGGCCTTCCTCTTCTTCCTGGTGCGCTACCTGCGCGCCCCCCGGAACAAGAAGCCGGAGTACGTGCTCATCAAATGCTGAGCGAGGCGCCTTTAAGCCTTGAAAATTCAGCGTTAAAATTTGAAATTTGAATTGACAAACGGGGGCGTTGGGGGTATTCTCAGCGTCCCCGCTGATGCTGCAATACCAACAACGGAGGGCTGGGGGCTAAGCGCAGCACCTTCCAAAACCCCGTGCATCCTGCCGCAAGGTTGCACACAACATATACACATACAATGATTAACGAACTCGTTACGAAGATGGTGGAAGCCGGTGTTCACTTTGGTCATCAGACCCGCAAGTGGCACCCGAACATGAAGAAGTACATTCTGACCCAGAAGAATGGCATCCACATCATCAACCTGGAGGAAACCGAGAAGTGCCTCGACAAGGCCAGCGCTTTCCTTGGTGAACTTGCTGCCAAGAACAAGAAGATTCTGTTCGTGGGTTGCAAGCGTCAGGCTCAGGAGGCCGTGAAGGAGGCCGCTGAGGCCACCGGCCAGTACTATGTGAACTTCCGCTGGCTTGGCGGTATGCTCACCAACATGGCCACCATCAAGAAGAGCATCGCCCGCCTCGACTACCTCGAGAACCTCGACAAGCAGCCTGAGTACAAGAGCATGTCCAAGAAGGAGCTCGCCGCTCTGGCCCGTGAGCGCGAGAAGCTGCAGCGCAACCTGCAGGGTATCCGCAACATGGGTGGCGCTCCCGATGTGATGATCGCCATCGGCGCTGACCACGAGGACATCGCCATCCGCGAGGCCCACATCCTGGGCATTCCCGTGATTGTGCTGACCGATACGAACGCCGACCCCGAGACCGTGGACTTCCCCATCCCCGGCAACGACGACGCCGTGCGCTCCATCCGTCTGATCCTCTCCGTGCTCGTGGAGGCTATCAACAAGAACAAGCCCGCCTAAATCTTAAACCTTTTATTCCAAGACAATGGCTGATATCACACCCGCAATGGTGAAAGAGCTGCGCATCAAGACTGATGCCGGCATGATGGACTGCAAGAAGGCCCTCATGGAGTGCGACGGCAACATGGACGAAGCCGTGAAGTACCTCCGCGAGAAGGGCATCGCCAAGGCCGCCAAGAAGGCCGACCGCGAGGCCAAGGAGGGTATCGTGACCACCGTGGTTGAGGGCAAGGATGGCATCATCCTCGAAATCAACTGCGAGACCGACTTCTGCTCCAAGGGCGACAAGTTCAAGGCCCTGGTGGCCGAAGTGGCCGCCACGCTGAAGGCCTCCTCCGCCAGCACGCTGGCCGAGGCCCTGGAAGTGGCCATGAACGGCACCACCGTAGAGAAGTACATCGCTGAGCAGTGCGCCGCCATCGGTGAAAACATGAAGTTCCGCAAGTTCGGCCGCTTCACGCTGGCCGGCGAGGGCACCGTGACCTCCTACATCCACATGGGTGGCAAGGTGGGCGTGCTCCTGCAGGTGGAGACCGGCAAGGCCGAGACCGCCGCTGCCGAGGCATTCCAGACCATGTGCAAGGACATCACCCTGCACATCGCCGCCTGCGCTCCCAAGAGCGTGGACTCCTCCTCCCTGGATCCCGCCTTCGTGGCCGAGGAGCAGGAGATCGCCAAGGCCCAGCTCATCGCTGAAGGCAAGCCCGAGCACCTGCTGGAGAAGATTCTCCCCGGCAAGCTCAAGGCCCTCTACAAGCAGAGCTGCCTGATGAGCCAGGAGTTCGTGAAGGACCCCTCCAAGTCTGTGGAAGCCCTCGTGGCCGAAACCGGCAAGACCCTGGGCGATACCATCACCGTGAAGGCTTTCGAGCGCTTCCAGCTCGGCGCCTAAGCCCTGGTTTAATACCTCAAAAGAAAAATCCCCATTCCGCATGGAATGGGGATTTTTTTCGTCCGAACAACGTGAGGATATCGTCGCCCGCAGGGCGATATCGTCCCGTCAGGGATATCGTCCGGCGAAGCCGGATTTCGTTCCCTGGTTAGCCAAAGGCAAATTGTTTCCCGATGATTGGAAAATCTATGAGTCCTGCTGCAAATGGATAACGATATCCTGCCGTTCCGGCAGGACGATATCCGGCTACGCCGGACGATATCTACCCCTTGCGGGGTAGACGATATCCTCACTGCGTTCGGACCTCACGGAAAACGACGCCACTTGCCATCACCCACAGAAATAACCTCCACCGTCACCGTATCCAGCCCGCGCTCGTAAAAGCCCAGCTCCCGGGCCACCTTGGTGCTCACATCGATGAGACGGCCGCGGATATACGGTCCGCGGTCGGCCACGCGGGCGATGCAGCTCTTGCCGGTGCGGGGGCAGGTAATGCGCACCGTGCAGGGAAGCGGCAGGGTGCGGTGGGCCGCATAGCGCTGGTGACGGTACAGGTTCTGCCCGATGGCGCCGATGGCGCCATCCGCCTCATAGTGGGAGGCAATGCCGGTGGCCTTGTAATGCAGGGCGCTCTCCACACTCATGGGCACAAAGCGCGTGCCTTTCACCGTGTAAGGAGCCTTCTTGTAGCCCTTATATTCCGGAAAATTCGGGTGCAGCACCTGCTGGCAACCCACCAGCACCAACATGGCCAACACCGCCAGACAAGAGAGAAAACGTATCATGCTCCCAATCTACCACAATTCCCCTGCCCCCGCCAGTTATTTCTGCATCTTACCCCAAAACCCAAAAATCGGGAATCTAATTCCCGAAAATCGGAAATGCGATTCCCGATTTTTGGGAAATCGACTTGACATAGTCAGCACGTTGTAGGATACTGAGGTCATGAAAGAACCTAGGAACAGCAGCGCATATATGTCACGTAGCCTGAGCTATAAAGTGTCAGAGCTGAATCGTTTCTATCCGTGTATCATGGTCACGGGAGCCCGTCAGGTCGGCAAATCGACTTTATTGCAACATATGCTCCCTACCGGAATGAAATATGTGAGTCTGGATGATTTTCAACTGGCAGATTATGCGCGGAAAGACCCCATGGGGTTTCTGGAGCAATACTCCAGCCCTTTATGCATCGATGAAGTTCAGTACGCACCGGATTTATTCAGAGCCATCAAGATAAAGGTGGATGAAAACCGACACCCCGGCATGTACTGGCTGACGGGTTCCCAGCGGTTCAATATGATGCAGGGGGTAAACGAAAGCCTTGCCGGTCGCATCGGTATCGTGGATATGTACAGTCTGTCACAGCGTGAACTTTATGGTGATGCCAAGGGCTCTGTTTTTAATCCCGCTGCACCAGAAACATGCCTTTGCAAGGAATCCATCTGCAATCTGGAGACACTGTATGAACGTATCATGCTCGGCGGATATCCGGAAATACAGAAGCAACCAGAGTTACCAACATACGACTTCTTCAGGGATTATGTGCAGACCTACGTGGAGCGCGATGTGCGTCAACTCACCAAAATAACCGATGAAGCTGCCTTCATGCGCATGCTGCGCTCTGTCGCAATGCGCACCGGACAACAGCTGGTATACAGCGATCTGGCGCGTGATGCAGGCGTATCACCCAAAACAGTGGCAGCGTGGGTTTCTATTCTTCAGGCATCCGGCATAGTGGAATTACTGGAACCTTATCATGTGAATACGACCAAGCGTCTGGCAAAAACACCCAAAGTCTATTTCATGGATACAGGGTTGTGTTGCTGGCTGGCCGGATGGCGCGATACCGCTACCCTCATGGAAAGCAACTACGCAGGAGCTATTCTGGAAACCTGGGTCTATGGACAGCTGATGCGCAGCTATGCCAGCGAAGGCAAGCGGCCTATCATCTCATATTATCGTGACCATGATGGCGCGGAAGTCGATTTCATCATTGAGGAAAACGGCGGCATATACCCCATGGAAGTAAAACGCAGTGGAACACCCTCGGATAATGATTTGCGATGGTGTCGGAATATTCCGGTGGCTTCATGGGCCACCTTGAAAGCACCCATCCTGTTCTGCACCATAGAAGAACTGCGAGGCATGCCACATGGAGCCACTGCATTCCCTATTTCGGGTATGTGAAACTTACTTTGTGGTTGATTGGCTATGCATCCGGCATATCGACCAGAACCCCAGAGGGTAGAGGAATAATCCGGCTATCATTGCCACGCCGGGCAGAATCATGATGAATTCCGTCCAAGGCACCTTCTCCGGCGAGGGCCACCACCATTCCACCACGACCAGGGTCAGCAGCACCGCAGCGCTCAGCGGCATGGCCAGCCCAATCAGCTGCATCAGCGTGCCATGACTGGTGCGGCTGGGGATACTCAACATCACGACTTCCAGCAGAAAAAGCGTTACAAACTCAGGCGTAGGCAGCAACTCCCGGGAAAGCATGCCGCGGTATACACCACAGACCACTACCCATAGCACACACCCTCCCAGAAACCACAGTACAAAACGCCGCCGCGGCAGCACGCAGGGAGAAACGGTATTCATGGCATTCTCTTTCTACGGTTTCTCCACTGGTGAGCCAGCATACCCAGCACGAACATGACGGGGTATGCATATATGAAGCCCACCATGAAAAGGCCCATGCCCATGACATAAGCCAGCGCAACCATGGAATCCTCCACATGGGAGGTCCAGCAACCCAGGCAGGCCCACAAGGCCGTGCCCAGCGGAAACACCAGCCCCGCCACCTGCACCAGCGAGATGCTGCTCGTGCGGCAGGGAACAAGCAGCAGAAGATACGGAAGGCTCATGAGCGACAACTCCGCCACACTGACGGCAGCCACCACCCAATCTGAGTTGAACTTATCATAACGGGCACAACCAATGCACAGCCCGACCACCTGCAGCACCAGGCACACCG
Organism: Akkermansia sp.; assembly: GCA_017937215.1. Taxonomy (GTDB): domain Bacteria; phylum Verrucomicrobiota; class Verrucomicrobiia; order Verrucomicrobiales; family Akkermansiaceae; genus Akkermansia. The sequence continues at coordinate 26,167 of JAGBDZ010000055.1, forward strand.
CCAGAAAACACCGCACCAGGCGCCGCCGCGGTAACACACAGGGAGGAAGCTCATTCATGACTGGCGGGTGCGTTGCACCAGCTTGTCAAAGTCGGAGTTGATAAGCTGAGTCTTGTTGAAAATATCGTACTCCGCATGGGCTTTCTTCTCTGCCTGTGCATGAGAAATACGCCCTTTATCCGGCAGGAGCTCGTAGCGGCGGAAAGCCAGGAACTCATTCACACTTTCGGCAAACTGGGCCATATTGAAACTGTTTTCACGCTCCACCAGGTCTTCGATATAGTCGAAAAAGCCGGTCACGGCGCGTTCCAGACGGCGAATCTGCTTCTCATCCAGATAATTCTTAGCCACAGTCACGTCCGATTTCAGAATCCGGCCCTCGGGTGCGTGTTTCCAGGTGCGCAGCCCCATGTTTTCCCTGGTGTGGTCGGCAGAATCATACACAATCTCTGCGGCGGTCTTGCCGGTGATGGCATAGTGGAAGCGATTCTGCACCATGGCATAAAAATTCCGGCAGGTCTGCGATTCGCGGTCGTAGTCGATGCTGCACTCGGCGAAAATATCGGTAATCTGCTGCCAGATGCGGCGCTCGCTGGCGCGGATGGAGCGCACGCGCTCCAGCAACTCGCGGAAGTAGTCCTTGCCGAAGGCGGTCTTGCCCTGTTTCAGGCGCTCATCGTCCATCACAAAGCCCTTGCGGATGTACTCATTGAGCGTGCGCGTGGCCCACTGGCGGAAACGCGTGGCCTTGCGCGAATTTACTCGATACCCCACGGAAATAATGGCATCAAGGTTATAGAAAAGCATATCCTCTTTTACCGCACCTCGAAAACCGCGGTTTACGACAATTGCAAATTTTGCAATCGTCGTAGATTCTTCTAATTCTTTTTCTTCGTATATATTTATCAAATGCCTCGCAACTGAAGATGCGTGAATATCATACAACTCAGCTATAGTCTTCTGAGTTGCCCAGATTGTATCATCTTTCACAACGACATTGATATTCCCCTTTTCGGCAGGGTCATCGTACAAAAGAAATTGAAGTTCGGTATTCATAGGATAAAATTACAGTGAAGGAATAGCGGCCAGGAGGGTCTGGGTGTACTCTGCCTGGGGGTGGAGGAAAACGGCATCTGCGGTGCCGTATTCCACGATGCGGCCACGGCGCATCACGGCAATATCATCCGCCAGGTAATGCACCACGCCCAAATCGTGCGAAATGAATATCATGGTGAGCCCCAGCTCGCGCACCAGGTCGGTGAGCAGGTTGAGAATCTGGCTCTGGATGGAGACATCCAGCGCGGAGACCGGCTCATCCGCCAGCAGCAGGGCGGGCCGCGGCGCTATGGCGCGCGCAATGGCGATGCGCTGGCGCTGCCCGCCGGAAAATTCGTGCGGGTACTTATACATGTGCTCCGGGCTGAGCCCCACGCGCTCCATGAGGGCTGCCACGGCTTCCTCACGCCCGCGGCGGGGGAGCGGCTCGCGCTGGGCCAGCGCCTCCGCCAGGGTGGAGAAGATGCTGAAGCGCGGGTTGAGCGAGGCGTAGGGGTCCTGGAACACCATCTGGAAATCCAGCCGGCGGCGGCGCACCTCGCGCGGCGGCAGGGCGGTCAGGTCGGTGCCATCCAGCACAATGCGGCCACTCGTCACCGGCTGCAGCTGCATGATGGCGCGGGAGAGGGTCGATTTACCGCAACCGCTCTCGCCCACCAGGCCCAGAATGCTGCCCCGCTGCACCGAAAGGCACACATCATCCACCGCGCGCACCACCTCACCGGTGGTGCCCCAGGTATTGCGCACCGGGAAATGCACACTCACATGCTCTAAATCCAGATATGCCATGTGCCGCCATTGTAACAAAATGCCCTGCAAAATGCAATTTTCAAATGAATCATGCGAACTGCGCGCTTGAAACACCGGGCGGTTTGGTATAGAATGCGCAGTATGCCAGCCAGTTCCCCCAAGCCCCGCCGCAGCACCGCCCCCCGCAAGGAATCCCGCCCCACCCCGGTGGTGAAGGCAGTCATCTTCCTGGGGGCAGATGCCGTCTCCATGATGGTGGCAGAGCAGTGCGGGGAGGAAATGCGGGTGCTGGATGTGCTCTCGCAGCCGGTGGAGCTGGCGCACGATGTGTTCACCGGCGGCTGCATTGCGCGCGACACCATGGACCGCTGCGTGCAGATTGCGCAGGGCTACAACGAGTTGCTGGCCGAATACCGCCTGGCCGGCCCGGTGGAGGTGCGTCTGCTGGCCACCAACATCCTGCTGGATGTGCGCAACATGGATACCCTGGTGAACCGTCTGCAAATCAGCTGCGGTCTGCAGCTGGAGGTGATGGACGACGGCGAAATGACCCGCCTGCTCTACCTGAACACCCGCGCCCTGCTCGATAAGCGGGAAGACCTGGCCGGCAAGCGCGTGCTGGTGCTGCATGTGGGCCCGGGCAACACCCGCCTGCTGCTCTTCGACAAAGGCCGCATCACCTACTACGCCAGCTACCGCATGGGCGCGCACCGCACCGGTATCGCTATCCGCGATGCAGCGGATATGGCCGGCAGCGAAAGCGAGAGCGCCCTCATCCGCGAGCATATCCGCGGCATCATGGAACAGGTGGTCTACGATATCGAGGACGACCTGCCCGAGCCACCGGATGCCCTCGTCATCTTCGGCCCTGACTTCCACGTCATCTCCTCCCCGCTGGCGCAGGGAAATGATGTGACCGAGGAGGGCCTCACCCGCCTGGCTCACGATATAGCCACCACCCCGCATGCCCAGCGCATGGCACGCTACAAGGAAGACTACGCCAGCGTGTGCGCTCTGCTGCCGGCGGTGCTCATCTACCTGGCCGTGGCGCGCGACCTGGAGCCTCGCAACATCATGTGCCCGGCCGAGGAATTCTCGCACGCCTTCCTGCGCAACCTCATGCCCGGCCGGCACGATGACCTGGCACTGGAAGACGAAGTGGTGCACTTCTCCGTGATGCTGGCCAACCACTACCGCGTAGACAAGGCACACGGCCAGCAGATCCGCCGGCTCACCATGCAGCTCTTCGACCAGCTGCAGGAGCTGCACGGTCTCACCCGCCACGACCGCCTCCTGCTCAAGGTAGCCGCCATTCTGCACGAGGTAGGCAGCTATATCAACCCCAAGAAGCACCACCACCACAGCCAGTATATCATCCTCAACTCCGAAATCTTCGGCCTCTCCCGGGCAGATGTGGAGGTGGTCGGCCTGCTGGCCCGCTACCACCGCCACGGCGCACCCACCACAGCAGAGCCCACCTATGCCCTGCTCAGCCAGACCGACCGCCTGCGCGTGCAGAAACTGGCTGCCCTGCTGCGCGTGGCCGAGGCCATGGAGCGCGCGCACTCCCGCCGCATCCGCAGCTTCAGTGTGCGCCCGAATGGCCGTCGCCTTGAGTTCCTGGTGCCCGATGTAGCCGACCTCACGCTCGAAAACCTGGCCCTGCGCACCAAGGGTGCCCTCTTCTCCGATATCTTCGGCCAGGATATCATCCTGCTCCCCCAGCCCAGATAATTACCCCCCCTTAGCCATTGTTGTTATTTCCTTTTAATTATAGCTTGTCTTTACCATAAAAATGCGCTATACAGTCTGATAGCAATGTCTGCCAATACGTCTCCCTCATTAAGCATACTTGTTCCCGTGTATAATTCCGGGGCATTCCTCGCTCCCTGTCTGCACAGCCTTGCTGCGCAGACCGTTGGAGGCGTGGAATTTCTGTGCATTGATGACGGCAGCACCGATGGTTCCGGCGCCGTGCTGGATACCTGGGCTGAAAAAGATTCCCGCTTCCGGGTCATTCACCAGCCGAATGGCGGCTACGGCAAGGCCATGAACGCTGCCCTGGCAGCAGCCCGCGGCGCCTGGGTCGGCATCGTGGAGCCCGATGACTGGGTGGAGCCCACCATGTACTCCCACCTCATGGAGCTGGCCGCAGCAACCCAAGCACCGGTCGTCAAAGGCAGCTATACCATCGAGCGCAACGGCGCCGGCACCCAGGCCGGCAAATTCGCAGGCATGCAGGCCGGCACAGAACTCTCCCCGGCAGAGGCAAAAGATTACATCCTCGGCGCCCTGGCCATCTGGTCCGCTATCTACCGACGCGACTGGCTGATAGCAAATGGTATACGATTCTCCGAAACACCCGGAGCCGCTTTCCAGGACTTAGGTTTTGCCATCCGCACCTGGGTGGCTGCAGCGATACCCCCCCCCCGCAGATAGGAATTACACCCCAACCATCTGCATTTCCCCTGCGGCGGCCTACCACTACCGGGAAGACAACCCGTTTTCGAGCTCCAGAAAACTTGATGAAGGGGCATGGAATGCCCTGCATGAACTGGAACTACAGTCTGATGTCTTTGAAAAGTTGCCGCCTGAGGCCTCTGCCATCCGCAGTATTCTCGTGCGGCGCATCCTGCACACCCTACAGGCAGACTACCGGCTACGCCTCAGCTGCCGGGTGCAGGAATTCCTGGCAGCCTATTCTACCCTGCTCAACCGCCATTTCCCGTTGGAAACCCTGCAAAGCTCAGCATTCAAGAAGCGCGAATGGCACGACCTGCAGCTCATCTGCAACACCCCGCAGCATTACCCTTCCCGACGCCGCGGAAACATCTCCTGCCTGCAGCGCATCTTCTCCTGCCGCCGCGAAGCCGGCCACCGCGTCCTGCGCATCTGCGGCTTCACCATTCACCTTCCCCGGTAAAAATCCATGTCCCTTGCTCCCGAACCCAAGGTCTCCGTCGTAGTGCCCATCTACAAAGTTGAGCGCTACCTGCGCCAGTGTGTGGATTCCATCCTGGCCCAGACCCTGCAGGAGATTGAGGTCATTCTGGTGGACGACGGCTCGCCGGATGCCTGTCCCGCCATCGTCGATGAATACGCCGCCGGAGATGCCCGCGTGGTAGCCGTGCACCAGCCCAATGGCGGCTACGGCAAAGCCGTGAACCACGGCATCTCCCTCGCGCGAGCCCCCTACATCGGCATCATCGAAAGCGATGACTGGATTGAACCCACCATGTACGAAAAGCTATACTCCCGAGCTACAGCGACCGGGGCCGATGTAGTGAAATGCATGTTCTGGAAATATGATTCAACCCGGCCCGAAGGGCAGCAGAACTCGCTCTATACCTCCCGCGTGGGCGACCTGCGCACCGCCCCGGATTCCCCCTTCCGCCCTTGCGACTGGGCACCCATCTTCGCCTTTCATGCCAGCCTGTGGAGCAACCTGTACCGCGCCGATTTCCTGCGCCGTATTCCCATCATCGAAACCGCCGGGGCCGGTTACCAGGATTTCCCCTTCATCATGGAAGTGCTGGCGCGCGCGCAGAACATGTGCGTGGTCAAAGAACCGCTCCTGCACTACCGCGTAGAGGAGGGGCAGGGCTCCTCCACCACCTGCAACGATGAGCGCCTGCTCCGCATGCCCGCCATGAGCCTGCGTGGCCGCGAAGTGCTCGAGCAACTGGGTGCCCTGCCCGCTGTTAAAGAGGCCTTTTACCTGCATGTATTCCTGGCCAATGCCACTTTCCAGCGCAGCATCCGCCCGGAGCTGGCCCAGCAATACTTCGACAAGTACCACGCGCTGCTCGCCCCCCTTGCCGGCGACCCGGATTTCCGCTACCGCTACTTCTCTGCCAAGGAAAAATGCCGCGCCCGCATCATTGCCGCCGGCGGCAGTGTGCGCAACCTCCGGAAACGCTGGGGCATCCTCCGCCGCCCCGGCGGTCTCCTTACCCTGCGTCTCAATGGGCGCGATATCGACCTCTGATTCCTCCCGCCTCCCATGCAATACGACTACCTCATCGTTGGTTCCGGGCTTTTCGGCGCCACCTTTGCTCACCTGGCTCACCGGGCGGGCAAGCGTTGTCTTGTCATCGACAAGCGCCCGCAGCTGGGCGGCAACATCTACTGCGAGCAGCAGCACGGCATCAACGTCCACAAATACGGCGCCCACATCTTCCACACCTCTGATAAACAAGTGTGGGACTTCGTGACCTCGCTGGTGCCCTTCAACCGCTACACCAACTGCCCGGTGGCTCTTTACAACGGCAAGCTCTACAACCTGCCGTTCAACATGAACACCTTCTACCAGATGTGGGGCGTAACCACCCCGATAGAAGCCACCGCTAAAATTGAGGAGCAGAAGCGCGAAGCCGTGGCTGCCATGGCCGCCGCCGACGTAACCACCCCGCGCAATCTGGAAGAACAGGCCCTCACCCTCGTGGGGCGCGATATCTACGAAACCCTTATCAAAGGCTACACCGAAAAGCAATGGGGCCGCCCCTGCTCCGAGCTGCCCGCCTTCATCATCCGCCGCCTGCCTGTACGCCTGGTGTACGACAACAACTACTTCAACGACACCTGGCAGGGCATCCCCATCGGCGGCTACAACAAGCTCACCGAAGCACTCCTCGCCGGCATCGAATGCCGCACCGGGGTGGATTTCTTTGAACAAGGCCGCGCCTTCTGGGAAACCCAGGCCGAAAAAATCGTCTTCACCGGCTGTATCGATGAATTCTACGGCTACTGCTTCGGCAAACTCCAGTACCGCACGGTGCGCTTTGAAGAGGAAGTGCACAACACTCCCAATCTGCAGGGCAATGCCGTGGTGAATTACACAGAGCGCGAAATCCCCTGGACCCGTATCATCGAGCACAAGCATTTCGAAAGCTTCGGCGCCGAGGTGGATGCCAACCCGATCACCATCATCTCCAAGGAATTCTCCACCGAATGGACAGAGGGCAGCGAGCCCTTCTACCCGGTGAACGATGCCGCCAACACAGCCCTGGCAGACCAGTACCGCGCCCTGGCCGAACAAGAGCAGAACATCATCTTCGGCGGCCGCCTGGCCGAATACAAATACTACGACATGGCCCCCGTCATCGCCAGCGTACTCTCTCACCCGGAAATAACCACCCTCACGCCACATGCCTGATTCTCCGCTCATCTCCGTCATTGTGCCGGTGTACAATGTCGAAAAATACCTCCGCAAATGTCTGGACAGCATCTGTGGCCAGACATACCGCAACCTGGAGATTCTCTGCGTGAACGACGGCAGCACCGATGGCTCTGCCGCCATTCTGGAGGAATACGCCGCCAGGGATGCCCGCATCAAGGTGTTCACCCAGCCCAACGGGGGATTGTCCGCCGCCCGCAACACCGGGCTCGAGCACGCCACAGGCGAGTGGGTCACCGGGGTGGATTCTGATGACTACCTGGAGCCGGATGCCTACGAATACGCTCTCTCCGCAGTAGCAGATGATGTAGATATTATCTGCTTTGGAACCAAGGTAATCTGGCTGGACCAGCCGCAAGAGACTCACCTGATTGACTTTTATAAGCACCCGCTCGAGGGCAAACACAAACCAACACTTTCTCTCATCAGCGGTACAGATGACTCCTTCTGGAACAAGCTCTGGCGCAAAAATCTGATAGAACAGCAAGCCCTGCGATTCCCGGTTGGCTTGTGGTTCGAAGACTCCCTTTTCTGGCACACCGCAGCCCCCTTTGCGCGGAGCATCGCTTACCTGCCCGGGCAGAAGTACAACTATATCCGGCACGCGGGCACCATCATGAGCCAGGTTTTCGGCAAGAACCCCAAGACCCTGGACCGGGTACGCATTGCTGAGCTTCTCATGAATGCCTACGCAGCACGCCCCCTCCCCGGGCATCTGCAGCGCGTACAGCTCGATTCCTTCCTCTTCTGCTTCACCTGCGCCCTGAGCGATGTGCCCCATGAGCTCCACCCCCAGGTATGGGAAGGCATGCGCCGGATAGCTTTCGAGCACTGCATGTTCGACACCTGGCCGGAGCAACTCCGTTTTCTGCGTCCCGTGCCGCTGCTGCTGCGCCCCTTTGTGCGCCACCAGGGCCCTGGCAAGAGCTCCTACGGCCTGCCCGGTTTCCGCCCGCTGGTCATCCAGCGCAAGAACGGCATGAAAATCACCCGCTTCCTGGGCATCAAACTGCACCGCAAACCCTGCTGATTTTTCTAGGCCATGACCCCCCTCGTATCCATTATTATTCCGGTCTACAACGTAGAAAGATACCTCCGCAAATGCCTGGACAGCATCTGCGGCCAGACCTACCGCAACCTGGAAATCCTCTGCGTAGATGATGGCAGCACCGATGGCTCTGCTGCCATTCTGGAAGAATATGCCGCCAGGGACAAGCGTATCAAAATCCTTTCCCAGAAAAATGCAGGACAAGGCGCAGCCCGGAATCTGGCCCTCAACCATGCAACTGGTGAATGGGTGACGGGCGTCGATGCAGATGATTTCCTGGCTATTGATGCAATTGAGTACGCTTGTTCAGGAATCTCTGATTCCGTGGATATCATCAATTTCGGGGTTCAGGTCATTTGGGAAAACACTGCGGTTGACCCAGCCATGGAAGCCCACTTTTCCCGCAAGGACTATGCAGGAGTGCACCCGATCAGCGCCCGTTTCCTCCTTGACAAACCATGTGAATTCTGGGCCAAGCTCTGGCGCCGGAGCTTTCTTGAATCTCTGAATGCGCGATTCCCGGAAAGCATAATCTTTGAAGATTGGGCGTTCTACTGGATGTATGCCCCCGCCGGCAGAAATATCTGCTACCTGACTGAGCCCAGATATAACTACATCCGCCGCCAGGGCAGCACGATGAGCTCTGCTCAAAATAAATCCATGCGGGCTCTGCAGCACATTGCAGCGCTGGAACGCATCCTGGAGTACAGGAAGGAGCACCCGCTTCCTGATTCTGATTCCATTGTCAATCTGGAAAACTTCTATCTCGCCTACCAGTTTGTGCGGGAGTCTGCTCCGGATGAAAAGCAGGCCGAAGCGCTGTGCGAATTCCGCCGCATTGCAGAAACCCACCAGCTCGTCTCCCGTTTCCCGGGCTTATTCCGTTTTCTGTACCCTCCCAGATGGTGGCAAAAACCGTTTGCCTCACACCGGCCAGGGAAAACCACCTATGGCATCGGGGCTCTCAAACTTGTTGCCCTTCACTATAAACAAGGAATGTTGACAACACGCCTGCTTGGTATTAAACTGAGAAAATCCCACCTTTAATTACAACACATGAAAGATTCTCCCCTCATTTCCGTCATTGTGCCAGTCTACAATGTCGAAAAATACCTCCGCAAATGTCTGGACAGCATCTGCGGACAGACCTACCGCAACCTGGAGATTCTCTGTGTGAACGACGGCAGCACCGATACCTCCCCCGCCATTCTGGAGGAATACGCTGCCAGGGATGCCCGCATCAAGGTGTTCACCCAGCCCAACGGAGGATTGGCCGCCGCCCGCAACACCGGACTCAGACATGCCACAGGCGAGTGGGTCACCGGGGTGGATTCTGATGATTATCTGGCTCCCGACACCTATGAATACGCCCTCGCAGATACCACCAACGAGACAGATATCATTGTCTTTGGCACCAAAATAATCTGGCAGGACATTCCGGAAGATCCCGCCATGCAAGAATACTTCAATTTGCCATATAACGGGATTCAGCCACTCAATTTCGAAACATTTTCCCACACACCAGTCACCTTCTGGGACAAGCTTTGGCGGGCATCCTTTGTCAAGCAGTACGGAGTCTCTTTTCCGCCAGGTCTGTGGTATGAAGACACCCATTTCTTCCACTCCCTTGCTCCATTTGCCCATAACATTTCCTACCGGCCGGAACAAAAATACATGTACGTACGCCGAAGTGGATCAATCATGAGCGAAAGCTCCGATTGCAACCCCAAGGTTCTTGATCGGCTACGCATTGCCCAGGCTACGCTCGAGTTTTACCGGGGAAACCCTCTCCCGAAATCGATGCTCAAGTGTCGGCTCCATGTTTTTAAAGAAAACTTTATGAGCACATTAGAGTTTGTGCCTCGAAGCCTTTTCAAAGGATTCATGCAAATGGCAAGCGACATTGCCTACCAATATGGTTTGATACAGGAATATCCGGCTCAGCTCCGTTTCCTTCAGCGAGTACCCTGGTGGCTCAGGCCGTTTGTCAAACATAAGATTTCAAAGAGTTATTACAGTTTATTTGGAATTCCCATTGTCGTTATTGTGCGGCATCAGCATAAAGAGCTCTACCGAATCCTCGGGATTAAAATACAACGTCCTTACAAAGACGTATAAATCCACAGTTCATCATATGAAAGAAAAGAGCAAATAAAAAATAATTATTCCAACGCGTATGACTCCTCTCGTATCGTTTGTATGCCCATGCTATAATGCTTCTGCCTACCTATCCGAAGCCATAGAATCCGTGCTTCAACAGACATTCACGGACTGCAAACAGTAACCGGAAACGCAGTATCTCTAAACCCTACTTCAAGTTAAATGCCACGACGGCAGAAAAAAGGCTGCTTTTCAGAGTGATACTCATCATCAATCAACATAATGAAAATTCCCCATGTCCTCATTAGTATCCGTTATAATACCAGTTTATAACGTAGAAAAATACCTCCGTAAATGTTTGGATAGCATATGCAACCAGACTTACCGCAACCTGGAAATTCTCTGCGTAAACGACGGCAGCACCGATAGTTCTGCCGCCATTCTGGAAGAATATGCCGCCAGGGACAAGCGTATCAAAATTCATTAATAATAAAATCAAACTTGTAGAACCATGGAAAAATCATCTTCAATCCCCAAAATAATTCATTTTGTATGGATTGGCACGAAACCAAAGTCCGAACTCATACTTAAATGCATCGAATCATGGAAAAAATTCTGCCCAGACTACGAAATCAAAGAATGGGGTAATGATGCTGCAGAAAAGATTTCCAATCGATATATGCAAGAAGCTCTAGCTGCAAAAAAATATGCATTTGTATCTGACTATCTCCGGCTATATGCACTTAAAACCGAAGGTGGCTTCTATTTCGATACAGATTTGGAAATAACCCAACCCCTAAAAAAGGAAATGCACCAATTTGATTTCATCAGTGGGTATGAAAACTGGAAGGGGCATATTTCTCCTGTTACTGCTTTTATGGGAGCTAAAAAAGGTTGCCCAATCATATCAGACATGTTATCGGAATATGATGATATTTCATTCCTCATCAACGGTGAACCTGATTTAACAACGAATACCACCCGCATAACTGCCTATTTTGAAGAAAAATTCGGCTTGACAGAACCCTATGATAAAAATGCCACCACAAAATTGAATGATTGCGGTATTCTCTATCCATCGTATATTTTCTGTACCCCTGAAAAAGGCAAGGAAAATTACGCAATTCATCACTTTAACGGTTCATGGAAAGTGTATGAAAACTGGTCAAGAAAAAAACTTCTTTCCATATGGAGATATCGCTTAGTGCTATTCAAAAACTTATTTTATCAAGAGGAAGACAAGCTGCCTATGCGCGAAGGCGAACGTTGGATAAAAAAATGGCAAATCAATAAAAATGCCTTCATCGCTCTGTTAAAAAAAGATAAAAAGAAATCATGAAAACAATTCTGGTCATCTTAGGCACACGCCCGGAAGCCATTAAACTAGCTCCGGTTATCCTAGAGCTCAAAAAACAGCCTGGGTACCGTGTTCTGGTCTGCAATACGGAGCAGCAGAAAGAACTTTCCAACCAGACTCTTTCATTTTTCGGCATCAATGCAGACTACAAGCTGGATGTTATGCGCCCCAACCAGACACTGCCCGGAGTCCAGGCACGCATTCTCAGTGCATTATCCGGCATCTATGAGCAAAACACCATAGATGCTACCATCGTACAAGGCGACACCATGACCGTTTTCTGTGGAGCCTTGGTCAGTTTCTACAACAAGGTACCGGTTTACCACGTAGAGGCCGGGCTTCGCTCATATGATTTATTCGAACCATTCCCCGAGGAAGCCATGCGGCAGATGACTGCCCGCATTACTGAGTTGCATTTTGCACCCACGCAAAAAGCCGTTGATGCCCTTCTGCAGGAGGGCATCGATTCCGAGCGAATCTTTATGACGGGCAATACCGTCATTGATGCCTTATCCTGCCTGTCTGACGGTGTTATGGCTTTGGCTGAGTCGGAACTTGGAAACATGGGAGTTTGCCTAAATGACAAGCTGGTACTCATCACGGTTCACCGCCGGGAAAATCACGGTGAGCGACTTGATAGAATCTTATCAGCCATCTGCGAACTGACTGCCCGGTATCCCGACCACCAGTTTGTGCTTCCCGTCCACCCCAATCCTAACGTGCACGACAAGGTGTATGCTGCTCTCGAATCCAAGTCCAACGTAATCCTGACGCCCCCTCTGGATTATCCGGAGCTGGTATGCATGATGAAGCATACTAAACTGGTTCTCACCGATTCCGGCGGCATTCAGGAAGAGGCTCCCACTTTTGGCAATCCTGTACTTGTTATGCGGTATGAGACAGAACGGACCGAGGGCGTAGAAGCAGGCTTCGCCAAGCTGGTCGGAGCAGATAAAGAACTTATTTTGCAAGAGTGTGCGGTTGTCTTGGATCAGGATAAAACGTTCACCAGGCTTGATGGTTCTAAAAATCCGTATGGCGATGGTCACGCAGCAAAACATATTTTTGACATTATAAAGGAACGTAATTGATTATGTTAGGATTTAAGAAAATAAAAAATCAGGATTGCAGAACAATTCAATTCTTCGGTAAAGAATTGTTTACTTACAAAACTCTTAACAATGCAAGCTCTGATTTTTTCGATAAGATACGCCAAATGATGGCGACGAGCATTATAATTTCTCCGAGAGCCCACACGAATGGCAAGGTCTGGGAGTATTGATTGCAGCGTATCAAAAAACAGACATTCGCTATCGATGGAAAGGAACTCCTGGAAAAGCGAAAGAGCAATGATTTCGACATCAGCGCAAAGAGGCTTTCGTCCGCAATGCTACAAGTTTCCGTGAGAATTCAAAAAAGCCCAGAGAAAAAGACTTGCATATCTCCAAAATTCTGTCAAACTGTCTGTATGGTTGCATAGCTTGTTTGTGCAAGTACGTGTTTTAGTTTATTTATTGTACTGCAAATAAACAAGTTATGCAATCACAATTCCTCTTTATGACGAGTTTTAGTTTTTAATTTTTAATTATACCAACGCGTAGACATCTTATAAAATAACAGAGAATCATGAGTATTCTAAAACTTATACGTAAAGGTAGAAGGTGTACTATGAAATTGTTTGGTGTGCCTATCTTAACTTTTAAATACCGCGATTGTAGTAACAGAACGGTAGACTACAAGGCCCAGTTTAGAAAATGTGGGGAAGGTGTACGTGTGAGTGGAGATTCTCTTATTTACCATCCGAAGAATATAGAGGTTGGTAATAACGTTATTATTGGGCAAGCTGCGCATATATATGCCATAGGAGGAGTCAAAATAGGAAATAATGTTGCTTTTGGTCCGTTCGTAACGATTTGGACCGGAAATCATAATTACTATTGTCCGGAATCGCTTCCGTATGATGCTGCTGTTATTCCGAAACAGGTAACGATAGAGAGCAATGTATGGATTGGTGGGGGGAGTTTTATATTGCCCGGTGTCGTTATCGGGGAAGGTGCAGTTATTGCTATGGGGGCTGTTGTTACGAAGGATGTTCCGAAAGGTGCCGTAGTTGGAGGAAATCCCGCAAGAATTATAAAGTATAGAGATATGGAATGCTATGACAGACTCAAAAAAGACGGGGTTTATTATAATTTCGCTTCCCATTGCATAAGGAGAGAATCTCAAAATGTCGAAACGGACAGTGCCGATGAGGCATAGGAGGACCGCCTTGCAGCGCGCGCAGCGGCGCCCTCGGCTGCGCGTTGAGTAGTTGTTTGATTTCCTTGAAAAAGCTATAATTACTGAAAAATAAAATCCAAGAAAAATTATCTCTTATCTTCGGCAAATGAAAAAGATTAACACAGCAACAATCACCTGGATTTCGTGGAATAATTTCGGTTCATTACTTCAGGCATTTGCATTACAACAAATACTCTTAAAACTGGGAGTAAGGAATAAAATTTTATGTGACAAAAGATTTGCCATTCCAAAGATTTCTTTAAGGAAACGTATTAAAAAACTGAAAAATATAATTCTGCGGAAAAATATCAATCCCTCAGACACTATGTTTACCAAGTTCAGAAAACGTTTCTTGCAAATTGACACAACAGCAAGTTATTCGACACTTAATAAACGATACGATATTTTCATCTGCGGCAGTGATCAGATATGGTCTCCTTATTTAAAGCACGAGCCGTATTACTATCTTCGCTACTTCTCCAAGAAGAAAGTTGCATACGCACCCAGCATAGGAACGTGCAGCTTTTCAGAAGAATACGTAAAAACAATACTTGGCGATTTGCGACAGTTTGCGCACCTGAGCGCACGTGAGGGCAAAAGCGCCTCAAAACTTTCAGCCATGAGCGGCTTATCAATAACTGAGGTTTTGGATCCTACTCTGCTTCTCGATTCTTCTGACTGGGAGAAACTTTTGGTACAGCAGGATACTACAGAAAGCTATGTACTATGTTATTTCCTTTCACCGAATCAATGGTATATGGATTACGTGGCACAGTACGCAAAGAAACACCACCTGAGCATCAAAATATTCAATACTCATAAGCAGTATTCTGACTACGCCGAAGCAATCCCGGCAGGCCCGTGCGAATTTCTTTCATATATCAACTCCGCGCAAATCGTTTTTACAGACTCATACCACGCCAGCATCTTCAGCATACTCTTCAGAAAAAAGTTCTTTACGTTTAAACGATTTGTAGACGATGGCGATTTAGATCAAAATGAAAGAATATATAATTTATTTAATCATCTTGGATTGCAGTCTTATTTTATAGGAATGCGAGACACCGCTACCATAGATGAACTGCCAGATATTGAATACGACAGTGTAGAAAAGACACTTTCTACACTCCGTCTCAATTCGATACAATTTTTAAAACAAGCAATTAGTCAATAATATGGAAATTATTTGTCCAAAGGAAAAATGTACAGGATGTTCAGCTTGTATGAATGTATGCCCAAAGGGCGCCATTAGCATGATTGAACATGAGCCTCTGGGGCATATCTATCCGGTAATTGATAATACAAAATGCATAGATTGTCATCTGTGCGAAAAAACGTGTCCGGTTAATTCCCCTGTTTCTCTCCAAAAACCACTCGATGCTTATGCTGCAATCAGTCGAGATTATGATGACCTGATGAGTAGCTCTAGTGGAGGCGCAGCTTCTGTCTTCTCTCACGTAATAGTGGAACATGGAGGTGTTGTCTACGGTTGCGTACAGCAGAATTACAAGAACATACGTCATGAAAGAATCGAACGAAAAGAGGAATTATACAAGCTTAAAGGCTCGAAATACGTTCAGAGTAACATAGGCTATGTTTACAGTGATGTTAAAAGAGATTTAAAAAACGGAAAATTAGTACTCTTTACAGGAACTCCATGCCAAATCGCAGGCCTTCGCTCATACTTAAAGAAAGAATACGAAAATCTGTATACCATAGACTTGGTATGCCACGGAGTACCTTCTCAGAAACTGCTTAGAGAAGAAGTTAATTACATGCTGGGAACTGATACTACCGAAGCATACGTACATTTCAGACGCAAGGGTAAACCTTTGGCTCGAATGTTTGGCCTATTTTTAAGTAACTGTTCTAAAGTTGATAAAAAAAAGGAGCTATTCCTATACAATGATTACATCACAGCGTTTATGGACGGCCTTATCTTCCGAAAAAATTGCTACAGCTGTCCATATGCACAAGGAAGCCGATGCAGCGATATTACGGTTTCCGATTATTGGGGAATAGGAAAAACAACAGTAAAAACAGACTGTGGTATATCGCTAATTTTGCAAAATACAGCAAAAGCAACCTCTCTCATAGAAATGAGTCGGCAATATCTCCATATAGAAAAACGAACTGTAGAAGAGGCCATAGCAGGAAACGGTCAATTGATAGCCGCGTTTGAAGAACCAGCTTATCGTACCTCATTCATTGAGGATTATCAAGCCATTGGTCGCAGAGCATTCAAGAAACATCTCAAATCATATAAAAAGAACTGGATACGTTGCCATCTGAAAAAGCGTAGTCTTTTTTCTAAGATGCGTTCCCTTATTCGAAAAATCCCATTTAACTACAACATCTATAAAACACTTAAGAATAAATAATATTATTCCCAGAACGATACACTATTGTTGGTTTGGCGGTAATCCCATGCCGAAACTCGCCAAAGAATGCATCAAATCCTGGAAGAAGTTCTGCCCTGATTACGAAATCAAGGAGTGGAATGAAAGTAACTTTGATCTTGATATGTATCCCTATGCGCGGGAGGCGTATGATGCTAAAAAGTATGCCTTTGTGACTGATGTTGGATAGGAATTTGATTTGTCAATGAGCTTCGTGGACGCTGCTGTCCCATATCATAAAACCGTAGTCCAGTTGATTCCCGGTAAATCCGGGGTCAACTGGGCGTGCCCCTCTGGTGGCGATTCTCCTGCTGTCCCATATCTACTGACAATGACCCATACGGTGCGTTTCGCCCAGAGCACCCCTTACATCAGGGTGAAAAAGTGTTTGAAATCCCGTTTCCATTCACTCTGACACGCCATGATGCGCATCAACAGGTATGTCAGCAGAGCACTCCATATCTGCCATTCTATGGCACTCCGGCTAAATCCTACAAAGGTGCGTATCTGTAGCGTCTGCTTGATTTCCTTGAAGAAAGTCTCGATGCCCCATCGGCAGCGATACAAATCACATATGCTGGAGGCAGCCCATTCCATATTATTACTCAGGAAACTGACGGTTATTTCCTTGCCCTTGCTATCCAGGACTATGGCTGAAACGTGCCTGAAGCTCCTGGGGTAGCGTTTGTGACTTGTTTTCCTGTAAGTTTCACTTCCTCATCCTTTATTGACTTGGCTACAATTAATCAGACATCTCTATCCTCATCTTCGGCATAAGCCGATTTCTTACTCGATAAAGGTTGCCAATCAGGATTTTTTTTTGTAAACTATGAGCATAGGTTTGTTTTACCTCAAATAAACACACAGTGTGGCCTACGACAGTCAATTCTCTGCTCTGAAAAATCAATTTCTACCAGACTCATGAACTCCTCAAAACGCATTGCCATCATTGGCGGAGGCATCAGCGGGCTTTCCATTGCCCGTATGCTGAGCACAAAAGGCGAACAAGTGGTCGTATTCGAGAAAGAAAGCACCCCGGGCGGGCTGGTGCGCTGCGAGCGCGTGGAAGGGGTGCTCTACCATGTGGTCGGCGGGCATGTGTTCAACTCTCGCAATGCAGTTGTGCTGGATTGGTTCTGGCAGCAGTGCAACAAGGCGGATTTCCAGCTGGCCACCCGGCACGCGGTGGTTTCACTGGCAGATGGTACCCGGGTGGACTACCCCATTGAGAACCACCTCTACCAGATGCCTGATACCATGCGGGATGCCGTGCTGGATGATCTGTTGCAGATTGCGGCAGACGGCTACCCTGAATCTGCCAATTTCGATGATTTTCTGCGCAATCGTTTCGGCAGGACTCTCTACAATGAATATTTTGCCCCCTACAATCGCAAAATCTGGCACCGTTCGCTCACCGATGTTCCCCTGAGCTGGCTCGAAGGCAAGCTGCCCATGCCCACAGTAAAGGAGATTCTCTCTGCCAACATCGGCCAGGTGAAGGAAATGCAGATGGTGCACAGCACCTTCCACTATGCCAGGCAGAATGGTTCCCAGCATATTGCCGATACGCTCGCCCAGGGACTGGATATCCGCTTCAATGCGCCAGTCGACGCCATTCAGCGAAAAGGGGAGAACTGGATAATTAACGGAGAATCATTCACCCATGTGGTCTACTGCTGCAATATCAAGAATCTGCCAGCCATATTGCAGGGGGTGCAGGTGGAGCTGTGCGGCGTCAACAAGCTGGATGCCCACGGCACTACCTCGGTACTTTGCGAGGTGGAACCCAACCCCTACAGCTGGATTTACATGCCCGGCGAATCGCACAAATCGCACCGCATCATCTGCACAGGAAACTTTGCCGCCAGCAACGCGCCGGAAGGCGTGGCAACCGCCACCATTGAATTCACGGAGGAGCTCTCCAAAGAAGAAATCCTGGAGCAGCTGCAGCGCATTCCCTTTGCACCGCGCTACATCACCCACCGCTACACGCCCTATACCTATCCCGTGCAGGATGGCAACACCCGCAGCATCATCAATACTGCCCGGCAGCAGCTCACCCCGCTGAACCTGCACCTCCTGGGGCGTTTTGCTGAGTGGGAATACTACAATATGGATGCCGCTATGGAAGCCGCCATGAAGCTCTGTTCAACCCTTACCGCCTGATACCATGAAAACGAAAACAGCCTTACTCGTTGTCTATAACCACCGCTACGATAAGAATATCGAACGCATTGAGGCGCTATACGCCGGAAAATTCAGCCATGTGTACCACCTCATGCCATTCTATGATGGCACGGTACCCAATGTCATCCCCGTCTATGCCTCGTCACACCAATTCCAATCCTATATCAGCCAGGCATACACCCACCTGAAAAACCAGGGATTCACCCACTACTTCATTGTATCAGACGACATGCTGCTCAACCCCATCATCAACGAGCAGAACCTATGGGATACCCTGCAACTGGATAAGGATAGCTGCATGCTGCCCGGAATCATTGAGCTCCAGCAGCGCAGGGATGGATGGGAGCGCGTTGCTGATGCCGTGGAATACAGGAAGCTCGTACCAGGCGTGGAGGTAGAGAATATACTGCCTTCCTATGAAGACGCCTGCCAGCGGTTCCGCAACCACGGCATCAGCACAGATGCTCTCACCCCGGATGTTTACCAGCATATGCGAAAGTACAGCAGACGCCGGGAATTACTCGGTCTGAAGCTGTGGAGGAGAAAGGAACTGCCCGCCCAGCTGCAGCTGGATTACCCCCTGTGTGCCGGATACAGTGATATTTTCCTGGTAACGGCAGATTGCATGCAGAATTTCTGCACCTACTGCGGAGCCCTTGCAGCGCAGAACCTGTTTGTGGAAGTGGCCATACCAACAGCCATGGTGCTGGCTGCCAGCAAAATCGCCGTCATCTCGGATACGAACCGGAAAGGCATCCACAAGACACTGGCCCTCAAAAAAGGCGACATGTGGCCCGCAGGCGACCAGACCTTGCAGGACACGATTGCCCCGTTCAATCATTCTCTACAAACCCTCATTGAGAACTTCCCCGCAGGTCTCCTCTTTCTGCATCCCATCAAGCTTTCCCAGTGGAAATAAGAGCGGCAGTACAAGCCCTGAGGCGACAATCCGCCAGGACCGGCACTTCCCCTGGACTACACGTACAGAAATTATAACAAGCGCTGAGGCGAGCCTCAACGCTTGTTGTCCTTTAACCTGAAGCAGCGGAAACCGCGACCATATTTCACACTCTGAACTCAGCGTTTTGTCCCCCGTGCTCCCGAATTCGAAACTGATACGTATGAAAGCGGCACTGCGTGCCGCATTATTTAGATTGACAGGCAAGGGGAAAGCCTGTATACCCCCACGCGTTATGGAGAACCAGACCGCCAATATCGATCTCTCGGCGCTCGACACGGAAGCCATGCTTCGCCATAACGCCAACGCTTAAGTACAAAGTACGAAGTGCGAAGTAGGAAGTACGAGGTAAAATAAAGCTGCGCGGAGCGCAGGGAATTTCACACTTCGTACTTCCTACTTCGCACTTCGTACTTTCCACAACCCCTTTGCGATTATGTTACGCGTAGATGTCCTGACCCTCTTTCCGGAGCTCATCACCATGCCGCTGTCCCAGAGTATCATGGGGCGGGCGGCAGAGGCCGGGCTCATTGAGGTGCGCGACTGGACGCATGATAAGTACCGCCGCACGGATGATTACCTCTGCGGCGGTGATCAGGGCATGCTCATGAAGTGCGAGCCCATCTTCGAGGTCATCGAAGAACTGCGGCAGGAGAACACCCGGATCATCCTCATGACCCCGCAGGGCCGCGTGTTCCGCCAGCCGGTGGCAGAGGAACTGGCAGCCCCCTGCATGGAGGGCGGCGATGCGCATTACATCATCCTCTGCGGCCACTACGGGGGCGTGGACCAGCGTGTCATTGATACCTTGGTGGACATGGAAATCTCCATCGGCGACTACATTCTCACCAACGGCGCCATTGCCGCTGTGGTGGTCATCGATGCCATTGCGAGCCTGCTGCCCGGCGCCCTGGGCGATAACCGCAGCAGCGTGGAGGAATCCTTTTCCAACGGCCTGCTGGAGGCCCCTGCCTACACCAAACCCAATGTCTTCCGCGGCATGGAAGTGCCCCCGGTCTTCCTTTCCGGCAACCACAAGGCCATCGAGGAATGGAAGCTCGAGAAATCCTTCGAGCGCACCAAGGCTAACCGCCCCGACCTCTACGAAGCCTGGGCCGCCGCCCACCCCGAATATTTTGCCCCGAAAAAGCGTAAAAAAACCAGGCTCACCACCTATAAGCCGAGAAAAACGGAAGGGAACGACCGGGGGCAGTGATTAATGATTAGCGATTAATGATTAATGGTTAGTCGTTAATAGTTAGTGGTTAATGGTGGATGAGGGGTGATTTATTCCGGGGTGGGCAGATTGGGTTCTGATAGAAAAACCACGTTTCCTGCGTACTACTTGGTATGCTGTATCATTGAGTGCTTGCTACGGCGGGCGTGATGTGGTACAGTGGTGGTTCAATTTATCTGGATGGCATGCTCAAGGCCGTATTATTCGACATGGATGGCACCCTGGGGGATACGCTTCCGCTCTGCGTGGAGGCGTACCGCCAGTGCGTTGCTGAGCTCACCGGGCGCACACCGAGCGCGGAGGAAGTGGTTTCCTACTTCGGGCTGAGCGACCGTGGAGTGCTGGCCGGGCTTCTGGGCATGCAGCCGGATGATGCCGCCCTGCCCATCGACCGCTTTGTGGAGGTCTACGAGCGGCTGCACCCGGAGCTGGCGCCGGCGCCTTTCCCGGGAGCGGTGGAAATGCTGCGCGCGGTGAAGGCCGCGGGGCTGCGCGTGGGCCTCATTTCCGGCAAGGAGCACTACACCGCCATGCCCACCGTGAGCTATTACGGCATGGAGGGCCTCTTCGAGTGGTACGGCCTGGGGCTGCCCACGCACAACTGCAAGGCGGAGCGCCTGCAGCAGGTCATGCAGCTCTGGGGACTGGAGCCCCACGAGCTCATCTATGTGGGCGATGCCCCCAGCGATATCAGCCTGTGCCACAGCGTGGGGGTGCGTATCATCAACGCTGCGTGGGCCAGCACCACTCAGGGCAATGAGCAAGCCTGTCTGGAACTCAACCCCGAATACCGTCTGAGCCATTTCAACGATCTTCTTCCCCTCATCCTCAGTTTATGAAACGACACCTGATAAGCGCCGCACTTCTGCTGGCCAGCCTGATACCCCATGCCCCAGCCTCAGCCATGCCCGCCATCTATCCCACCCCGCAGCACCAGCACCTCACCGAGCAGAGCACCCCGGTGAACAAGCTCACCGTGGAGCACCGCACCCCGCAGAGCCGGGGCTGGCTGTGGGACAAGCTGCCGAATGTTTCCGGCGGCTATGCCATTGATGTGACCCCGGAGGGCCACGTGACTGTGCTGCACAACGATGATGCCGGCTGGTTCTACGCCAAGCAGACCCTCAGCCAGATGCTGGTGAATGTGGCCGGCGCGCAGGATGCCCACCAGGACCCCTTCCCCCACCGGAATATCCGCAGCATGATGGAGCTGGGGGATATCACCGTGGGCACAGTGGTGGACTGGCCGGACCTGCCCTACCGCGGCGCTGTGGAGGGCTACTACGGCATTCCCTGGAGCTTTGAAGCCCGCCAGAGCCAGTTCCGTTTCTACGGCCGCAACAAGATGAACCTCTACATCTACGCCCCGAAGGACGACCCCCTGCACCACGGCGAAGGATGCTACCAGGCCTACCCTGAGGGCAAGGCATACGAACTGGCCGCGCTGGTGCGTTGCGCCCGCGAGAACCGCGTGCGCGTTGTGTGGGCCATCCACCCCGCCAACACCGTGAACTGGGAGGAGAATGAAGGCCGCACCCAGATGGATGCCCTCTGCGCCAAGCTGGAGAAGATGTACGAAATCGGCATCCGCGATTTCGGGGTGCTGGTGGATGACTCCTTCGGCGAAATCGGCAAGCCAGAGCGCCAGGTGCAGCTCTGCAACTACATTCTGCAGCATTTCATCCGCAAGCACCCGGATGTGAACCAGGAGCTCATCATGTGCCCCACCGGCTACAACCGCAGCTGGACCAACGAGCAGTTCCTCAGCACCATCGGCAACGGGCTGCACAAGGATATCCACGTGATGTGGACCGGCAACACCGTGGTGCACGATATCACCATGGAAGGCCAGCAGTGGGTCAACCCGCTGGTGAAGCGCCCCACCTTCATCTGGTGGAACTGGCCCTGCAACGACTTCAAGCCCTCCCGCCTCTCCATGGGCCGCACCTATGGACTGGACCAGCACCCGGATATGAAGAACCAGATGAGCGGCTTTGTGGCCAACCCCATGGAACGCGCCGAGGCCAGCAAGGTGGGTCTCTTCGGCGTGGCAGATTACACCTGGAACATCCGGGGGTTCCGCTCTGAGCGCTCGTGGAAGGATGGCATTGCCCGCCTGTATCCCCGCTGCGCCTCCGCCATGCAGACCTTCTGCAACCACAACTCCTACCTGCTGCCCAACGGCCACGGCTATTACCGCGAGGAATCCGTGAACCTGGGCGACCTGCCCACCCGGTTCCGCGAAAGCGTGACCCACGGCCAGCCGGATGCCGCCCTGTGCAACCGCATGCTGGTGCTGTTCAGCGAGGTGGCCAGCGCCGGCGAAAAGCTGCGCGATTCCCGCCACCTGGGCACGCTGCAGCGCGAAATTTCCCCGTGGATCAATGCTTTCTACACGATGGGCATGGCAGGCATCGATGGTGTGCGCGCCCTGCTGACCGACAGTCTGCCGGAGCGCATGGATGTGTTTTTCCGCATGGTGGACCGCCTGGAATCCATCAAGGCCCTGCGCCGGGATGCCTGGGTAAACGGCAAGGTGGAACAGGTGGAGGATATCCAGGTGGGTTCCTACGCCATCACCCCGTCCGTCATGGCCACCTATAACTACCTCAACGCCAGCATCTACTCCGGCCTCTCCGGCTGGGATTTCCGCGCGCTCATGCCCACATTCTCCACCAACATGGGCAATGAAAACGAATTGATAGCCAACATCAGCGACAACGATTTCAACACCTTCTGGCTCTCCAAAACAGCCCAGAAGGCCGGAGACTGGTTCTGCCTGGACTTCGGCAAACCCATGACCGTGCGCACCATCAAACTGCTCATGGCCGACCGCGTGCGTGCCCTCCACTTCCCGGTCCGCGGCCAGCTGGAGCACTCCACCGATGGCCAGACCTGGAGCCCCGTGGGGGCTGAGTGCAGCTCATCCTCCCTGCTGCTGGATCTGGGGCAGGATACCATCACCACCCGCTACCTGCGCTACCGCATCGTAGAGCCGCAGGAGGAGCGCCGCCTGGGCATCTGCGAGTTCACGGTGAACAAACCCCTGCCCGCCCGCCTTTCCAACAATGTGGACGGTCTCAAGAGCATCTCCGCCTACAGCGATGAAACCCACATTGCCATGGTGCGAGTCATGGAAACCGCCTCAGCAAAACCCGGCCAGGGCTTCGGCATCGCCTTCGCCACGCCGGTCACCGGTCTGGGGCTCACCGTGAACCTGGACAACGAGGAACTGCTCTCCTGGGGCGAGGTGGAGTTCACTCTGGAGGACGGCAGCACCGAAAAAGCCTACCTCCAGCACTATTACGACGCCGAATTCGTAGTGCAGAAGAAGTACATGCCCAAAAAGCGCATCTCCGGCATCAGATTCACCAACGTGAGCCAGCAGCCGCAGGAGCTGAGGCTGAACATGTTCCAGCTCGATATCCCCAAGGTGGATACCGCCGCCATGGCCTCCAGCCTCACCGACTGCGACTTCGCCACCGCCTACGACACCGGCGCCTACTCCCTGAACACCGAGCTGAAGGTGCCCGAGGGCGCCCGCTTCATCACCATCGTGGGGTCTGCCCGCTGCGAGGTGGAAGGCGCCACCCACGCCAGCAGCAACGGCCTTATCCACACCTACCGCCTGCGGCCGGGTGCCCCCGTCATCCGCATCCGCTCCAGCCGGCAGTATGGCACCAAGGTGTACGAGGCCATCTTCCGCTGATTCCCGGAACCTGCAACCATATTTCCCCTGGGGCTGATGGATTTTTCATCAGCCCCAGGCTTTGTTTTCGCGGGGCACTCAGTTTGACTACAGAGCTCGATAAATTGATGTTTAGAAAATGCAAAACGCAGAATGCAGAATGCAAAATAATCATATAGCGTGCCGACTACCGTCGGCACGTGGTAACGAAAACACACTGAGATTCATCTCAGTGCGTTTTTTACAGGGAGCGGCGGAA
>JAGBDZ010000008.1 GCA_017937215.1 Akkermansia sp.
ACAGCCAGTAGCGCGGGGTGGAGCGACGTAGTCGCGGAACCCCGGGTTAGCTCAAAAATTTATCTGAGCCCCGAACGTAGTGAGTGGGCGGCAGCCAGTCACGGCGTAGGGCGTAAGCCCGGAGACGGAAAATCGTTGCTTTACAATAAGCTGCGGCCTCCCTGCCACCCCTCCACGTTGGTCGGGGTTCCGGTTATTTTTTATTCCAAACCCAGAGTTCCGCCGCTGACGCGGCTCCACTCTGGGCTATGGTTATATCGCCCTCCGGGCTCAAACTTTGGGACACGTGTGGCAACAAACACCCACTGAGTTATCCAGTCCCGGGCTCCGACAAAACCCATTTACCCGAATGTTCTCTCATAAAGCAACGCGTCATTCCCATCACGATGACTTCGCTCACCACCATTCTGGGATTGCTGCCCCTCATTTGGGCAAAAGACAAGCCGGGTGGTGAGCTGCTGGCGCCGCTCGCAGTCGTGCAGTTCGGTGGTCTGGTGACAGCCACCATCCTGAACCTGCTCGTCATTCCGGCAACCTGCAAAATATTTGCCAGGTTTATCGCCGGGGCGGATAAGTAACTTGATACTTTACGCTCACGCAACCAACAGGCAGCCCGCCTGTTGGTTGCGCTTTTTTTACTTTACTCAAACAGGTTCGGATAGGAGCGCAACGCGAGCTCCTTGGAAAGCGCACGGATGGTACGGGAATCTTCTGCCTGAAGGGCCATTTCGGCCATCTGGCGGCATTCCTCGTAGTTGAGGTGGCGGATGGCGAAGCGGATGAGCGGGAGAAGGTGGGAACCCACCGAGAGCTCAGTGGCGCCCAGGCCCACCAGCAGCGGCACCAGGGTGATATCGCCCCCCATTTCGCCACAGATGGCGGTGGGGATGCCGGCCTTGATGGTCTGGTGAATCAGGCGGATGACACCGGGGTGAGTGGAGCGGAACATGCTGGCCACGCGGTAGTTCACGCGGTCCACGGCGATGGTGTACTGCGTGAGGTCATTGGTGCCGATGGAGAAGAAATCCACATAGCGGGCCAGCACATCGGCCATGACGGCGGCACTGGGTACCTCAATCATGATACCCACACGCATATTTTCGTCAAAGGCTTCGCCGCGCGCACGCAGTTCCCGGCGGCATTCATCGAGAATGGCATGCACGTCTTTCACCTCAGTGAGGCCGGAGACCATGGGGAACATGACGCCCACCTTACCATGCGCCGAAGCACGCAGAATAGCGCGCAGCTGCTCCTTGAACACAGCCGGGCGGCTCAGGGAAACGCGGATGCCGCGCCAACCCAGGAAGGGATTGTCTTCTTTTTCCTCCAGCACCTCAAAGGGCAGCTTATCGCCACCGGAATCCAGCGTGCGGAAAATCACTTCCTGCGGAGCACACTCCTCCACCAGGCGGCGGTAGTGCTGGTACTGGGTCTCCTCATCGGGCAAGCCATCGCCCCCCAGCAGGAAGAACTCGGTGCGGTACAGGCCTACGCCCTCTGCCCCATTGCGCTTGATGGAGCCGTACTCATGCACGAACTCCAGGTTGCAGGCCACGCGGATGTGGCGGCCGTCGCGGGTCTCTGCCGGCAGGTCGCGCATATCAAGCAAGGCCTGGTAGGCCTTCTCCTTCTCGGCTCTCATCTGCTCGTAATGAGCCCGGGTCTCAGCGGTGGGGTTCAGGATGAGGGTTCCGTGGTAGCCATCCAGAATGGCGGAGGTACCTACGCGGGCCTCGCGCACCAGATTCGGCACCGCCACCACCGCCGGCAAGCCCAGCGAGCGAGCCAGAATGGCCGTGTGCGAAATCGAGGAACCGGCCTCGGTCACGAAGCCCAGCACATTCTGCGAATCGAGGTCGGCGGTGTCGCTGGGCGTCAGGTCGTAAGCAGCCAGCAGGCAAGGTTCCTCGCTCACCGTCTTGTTGCGGCGGGTACGGGCTGCGCCCTGGTCCAGATTCTTGAGCACGCGCTGCAACACGTCGGCAATATCCGCCACGCGGCTGCGGAGGTAGGCATCATCCACCTGGCGCATAGCCTCCATGAAATTCTGCACCACGGCGTAGTAGACCGAATCAATATTCTGCAGGCGCCTGGGCATTTCCTTGCGCATGCGGGCGATAATCATGCGGTCTCGCAGGAAAAGGAGGTGGGCATCGAAAATAGCGGCCTCATTTGCGCCGCTGAGTTCCTCCACTCGAGTCTTAAGCAGCTTGATTTCCAACTCCGTGCGCTCCAGCGCCGTTTCAAAGCGCTGCCACTCAGCCTCAATTTCGGTGGGGAGGATGGTGCGGGTAGGCGGGGCGGCACAGCCGCGAGCCTCCACACGCAGCTTGCCCATGGCAATACCCGCAGAAACGGGTTGCCCCTGAAACCGGCGCTCTGCTCCTTCGCTCATATAACCGGGGGAGTGGGTGAAGGTGAAAAGGCAACGGCGAGACTTAAGCCTCGCCGAACTTATTATTAATCAGCTCCTCAAGAGCTGCAATGGCTTCGGCCTCATCAGGACCGTCCGCAGTGACGGCAATTTCTGCGCCCCAGCCGACGGCCAGCATCATAAGCCCCATGATGCTCTTGCCATCCACCGCTTCGTCATCCTTTTCAACGGAGACATCGGCCTGGAAACGACTAGCCACACGCACAAACTGCGCAGCGGGGCGTGCGTGAATACCAAGCTTGTTCTGAATGGTGAGCTTCTTTGTAATCATGGTAGATGTGGTTCGTGGGTATGCTTCGTTCCTCATTATACCGCTGAATGCGGGGAAAGCGAGCTTTTTTTTATAAAATCGACTATTTTACGAGTACTCGTTCCGAAGATGTGCCAGGACGATATTGCTTGTTTGGCCTTGCATATCCGTGGCGTTTATTTATAATCAGCAGAAAAAACGACCATGAGTATAGAAAGCTCCATCTATTTCTATTGCGATAACCTGCCGGACGATTCTCCGCTGCTGAAGTCGGGATGGTTGCAGAAGCGGGAGCGCGGCGGGTATATTTCGCCCTCATACAAAGCCCCGCTGGAGCCCGATGGCAAGGTGGATTTCCACGAATGGAAGAAGTTTCTGACACACAACCGACCTTTGCTCCTTGAGTGTGAGTCCCCCCGCATCGACATCGGTATTATGGCTTATTGCCAGATGGCCGATTTTGATTTACGAGTTTCCCCACAAGTCATGCAGGCGTTTGCGGCAGCAAAGGTATGGCTGGGACTTACCCTCATGCCCAATGGCAACAAGCAGACAAGATATCAGAAAAATTACTACGACACACTTTCCGCAGACAAGCCATCCTGTGCAGAACTGCAGCTCCTTCCACCGTCTATCCGGCGGCACCAGGCAGAAATGGGTCTGTACCCGATTCGTGTCAACAGTTGCCTGTATGAGCCTGATGAGCTACCGCCGGACGCATCCACCATCGCCATCTGCCAATACCTGGGAGAATGGGGCTTCGCCAGCAACGATATACCCCCGGTACTCATGGAAACGCTGAGCAGCAGCGACAGGGAACTCCGCTTACACATCAACCTGCCCCAGCGCCGTGGGCGCAGAGCCAACTGCTCCCTCGGCTGAATTCAGTAAGGCGGATTGGTGTGCCATTGAACCTGACTCTGCAACGAATCAACAGCATAAGGATTTTTTATTCAGCGCGTTGCAGGAGAGCGGCATAGGCGCCATCCGCCTGTTCGCGGTGAGGGAGAGCAAGGTATTCCTTCACAAAGGTGAAATCCTTGTGGGTTGAAAGGAAGGCATCAACAACGGCGCGATCTTCCTCGCGGTCGATGGAACAGGTACTGTAGACCAGGCGGCCCCCGGGGCGCACAGCGGCGCATGCGCTCTCCAGAATCTGCAGCTGGAGTGCTGCCAGACGCGTGATTTCATCCGCCGAGAGTCGCCAGCGGGCATCCACACGGCGCTGCAGCACGCCACTGTTGGAGCAAGGAACATCCAGCAGCACCGCATCAAATGCGCCGCTCCATTCAACGGGGCAAGGGTCAGTCCAGTCATGCTGCGCCACTTCCACCGATTTACCTCCGGCACGCAGCAGATTCACCCGCAACGGTTTCAAGCGGAATTCCTCCACATCGGTGGCCAGCAGATGCAAATCGCCACCTGTGGCGGCGAGCATGGCGGCAGACTTGCCACCGGGCGCGGCGCAGGCATCGAGCACTCGTTCGCCAGGCTGAGGTGCCAGCAGCTGCACACAATAGCGGGTGGAGGGGTCAGTCACATACAACTGCCCTGCCCTCAGAGCCTCCAGCGGCAATGGGCCATGCAGACGGTACCACTGCGGCAAATGCGGCAGCGGCTCCCACTCGTCCGGGATATCTGCCGGGGGATTCACCGGATTCAAGCGGGCATACACCGGCGGGGTGAATGAGTTCCACTCCAGCATGGCGCGGGTCTCCGCCTCGCCGAACTCGCGCTGCCAGCGATTCACCAGCCAGGAGGGGGTGGAATAACGCACGGCAAGAGGCAGTTTATCCTGCTCAGCCAGAAATTCCTGCATGCGGCGGGCGGCATTGCGCAGCATGCCGTTCACCACGCCGCGCACGCGCTGCGGGGCCAGGCGCACTGTTTCACTCACAGCGGCGTGCTCAGCCTGCCGCAGCACAAAAAGCTGGCAAAGGCCCATGAGCACCAGCCAGCGCATTTTCTCCTCCAGTTTGCCGGGGCGCAGCGTCTTGCGAATGTGGTCCAGCCAGCTCATGTGGCGCAGCGTATCGTACACTATCGCCTGCAAGAGGGCGCGGTCCGAATGCCCCAGCTTGTGTTCAGCCGCGGCTCTGGCTATAAGCGTTTCGGCAAAGA
The DNA here is from genome assembly GCA_017937215.1 of Akkermansia sp. Classification (GTDB taxonomy): domain Bacteria; phylum Verrucomicrobiota; class Verrucomicrobiia; order Verrucomicrobiales; family Akkermansiaceae; genus Akkermansia. The sequence goes on from JAGBDZ010000008.1 coordinate 4,806, forward strand.
TACCGCCCTGCGACCAGCGCAGCAGGCATTTCCAGGCCAGGTGGCGAACTGAGGGCTTATCATTCATGAGCACTTAATCCATTTGCAAAGCTTCATACAGCGGTAGCCGACCGTTCCAGGCTACGATGGAGCCCTTGATTCCGGATTCTCCCTGCGGTTGAAAATCCAGGCGACCACCGGCGGCTTCCAGAATCACCCGGGCAGCGGCAAAATCCCAGAGCGAGATACGCCCCTCCACATAGGCATCAAACCGCCCGGCGGCTATGTAGCAAAGAGTGAGAGCAGCGCTGCCCAGGATGCGGATTTTGCGAACCTGTTTCGATATATGGGCAAAGCGGCGGATGCCAGCCTCGCCGGAGCCATCGTGTGTGCCATGGCCGATGAATACCACAGCCTCGGCCATCTGCGAGCGGGTTGAAACAGAAATCGGACGTCCATTCAGCATAGGCTGCTGCCCGGCAATGGCCGAGAAACACTCCTGCTGCATCGGGTCGTACACGCAGCCCATGACCAGCTTTCCGCAGTGCTGCAACGCAATACTCACGCAGAAAATCGGGATACCGTAAAAATAGTTCACGGTGCCGTCAATCGGGTCCACTATCCACTGGAAGTCGGCATCAGAATCACCTGCACTACCCTCCTCGCCCAGAATGGCGCTTTCAGGAAAAGCTGCCAGCAGATGCGCTGCGATAAGCTGCTGGCTCTCCTTGTCCAGGCGCAGCTTGATATCATGGGCCAGCGCTTCATCCACCTGCTTGATGCCATAAAACTGCTCACGCAGAAAGGCGCCGGCCAGGCGAGCCGCCTGCTCCGCGGCGTTCAGGTAAGCTGTGTAGGGGGAAATCATGATGCGGGTTGCGGGGTAGCTGCCGCTTTCTGGCGAGCTCGTAATTCAGCGCGGGCCTTGTCAAAAACCTCACGAGCGAGTCTGGATGCCGCCCTGGACAACAGAGGACGCAGCTCGCGAGCGGAAGCCAGCGGGTTAGTGGCATCATCGAACCCCATCCACACAAAGGTGCATACACTACGGGGGCGGAACGCCATGGCCCACTGGCCGGAGCCCTCGGGCAGCGTCTCATTCATGGTCACGGGCTCCCCTTCCGTAATATGGAACGGCGGCAGGGACGACACAGCCGTAGCGCCCTCGCGGCGGATGTACTCGGGAGATTTTTCGGGTTCGTAATTGTAAATCATCTGGCGGTTGCTGTTCCAGATGGTATTCACCATGCTGAGTCGGTAGCCCCTGCCCTCATTCTGCAGAGAGAACAGAAGGCGTGCCAGATCCACGCGACGAATCTGGAACAGGCCATTGTAGAGGTAAAGCTCCTGCTCGCGGCCGGGCAGTTCCACCGGTAGTTTCAGTGAATCATAGAAGGCGCGCACGACATCGTAGCCCAGGCGGCGGCCGGTAATCTCGGTGCTGCGGGCTACAATGTGCATATCATCGCCACCGGGCATGCAGGCGCAGCAGAACAGGAACGGGGCAGCTGCCCGCCCGGGGCGCAGCTTGTCCTGCCAGCGGTCGCGGCCATCCACTGCACTGCGGCCCCCCACCATGGCCAGCACCTTGCCACGCTGGTTGCGGCGGGCATCCACCACCAGCACGCAGCACTGCAACAGGTCTTTGAGGTCGTTGTTTTCTCCTCGCACCTTCAATCCCTCGGGGCGGCGCATTTTTGCAAAGGCCGCACGGGTGCTTTCGGCGGCTTCGGATTCCATGCCGGCAAGCCATGCCTCGGGGTAAACACCGGGTTGTTCAACAGCTGTAAGTGCTTTTTCCACGGCCTGCTCCACATACTGCTGGAGCGGCAGATTCAGGCTCGAAACCACGGAAATGCCACCGGAATGCTCGGGCACTTCGCTGCCCATTTCGTCCAGCTCACGCCGGGTCCACATCACCGCATAGGAACTGCCGGACTCCGCAGAAACAGAGCCTCGCTTCAGGATGATGGGGGCCGCCGCCGCCTCGTTGAACTGCTCCTGAGTAATCATCTCGCACTCCAGCATGCGCTGCAAGGTCTCATTCTTAACCGCACGCGCCTTATCCATGCTGCGCACCGGATTGTACAATGAGGGGGCACGCACCAGACCGGCCAGCGTGGCGCATTCCACTAGGTCGAGGTCACGGACAGCCTTGCCGAAATAGTGGCGCGCTGCTGCCTTGATGCCGTAGCAATTCTGGCCGTAGTAAATGCGGCTGAGGTACTGCTCAAGAATGGTGTGTTTATCGAAGCGGTGCTCAATGCGGAGCGCGAGCATGGCCTCCAGCATCTTGCGGTCCATGGACTTGCCGGAAAGTTCAAACACATTGCGCGTGAGCTGCATGGTGATGGTCGAGGCTCCCTGCTCATAGCGCATGGATATGATATTCCGGATAACCGAACGCAGAACAGAAGTGAGCACAATGCCATCGTGCTCAAAGAAATTCTCATCCTCTCGCGCCACAAAGGCATTCACGAGGTTCTGCGGCAGGTCATCCCGCGACACGAACGAATCCGCATCTTCTGCAATGGACGCAATGGGAGAATTGGCCGAATCATACAGCATGCTGGAGTTCAGCCCGGCGCTGACCTGATTGAGGTCAAACTGCATGGCTCGGTACCCATATACCCCCAGCACCGTAAACACGGTCAAAAGGAGTACCGCAAGGACCGAACAGATAATAATCAGCTTTTTCTGCCCGATGGAAAGCAGATGATACCAATGTTTGCGTCGATTGGGAGTGGCAGCATAGGACATGGCTCAGACAGAATCAGGGCTGAGGAGCTCCGAAATTGGGGTCATCCAGTTTCAGAATGACATGGGATGCAGGAGACCACTGCGGGAACTCATTTTTCAGAGCCTGTTCATACTGGACGGCTTCGCCATCCTTGCCGCATTTCTTCAGCGCGCACACAATCTTGTAAAGAGCCAGCGGCTTCAGTTCCTTATCGCTGACCACATTGGCCGTGCGGCCGTAGTACTTGGCAGCTTCACCATACTCATGGTCAAGATAGTAGGCATCACCCAGCGTAATGAACAGAGATGACTTGATGGGGCCGTCAATACCCAGGGCGATGGCGGTTTCGCACACCTTGCGGGCATCGGCACCGCGGTTCGAGCCAATCAGCAGCATGGCCTGGTCGCGCATACCTTCTGCAAGGCGGTAGGGTTGCTTCTCCATGGAGACATAGTGCTCTGCCGCTTCGAGGCCACGGGCATAAAGCTGGAGCTCCAGACGCGCTTTGGCCAGCGTCTTCCACACGATGGGCTCCACCTTCGGGCGCTCCTGTTCACTGCCATCGGCAGCGGTGTATTTCTCGCGGGGTTCGCGCGGCAGAGCATCCGACAGGTACTTGTTGGCCGAGAGGTAATCGTGAGACTGGAAGCGGGTCCAGCCACACCAGCGGAGAATGGCCGGGGGCAAGGCATTGTACGATGCCGAGTTACTACGTTCAAGAACTTCAAGCGCACTCTTCAGATTTTCCGCATCCTTCATCTTGAAGAAGCACTGCACCAGGCGCAAATCCACCAGGGAGGCATACTGCTCCGGGTACATGGTGCGGGCCTCCTGGAAATGCGGCACTGCGGCGGCAGGGTCCTTTTCGGCCAGCACGCCGGCCACATTGTAGTGAGCCTCAGCCAGAGCGCCGGGTTTAATCTGCTGCCCCTGCTTGGTCAGCTCTGCACACTGGCGGATAAAGCCCTGGTAATAATGGACCATCTTATCGGCGTCGCGCCCGGCGCAGAGCTTGGCGGCGCGCTGCCAGCACACGGCCACGGAGTCCGAATCCGGGTAATCGCGAATCACGCGGTCATAGTCGGCCAGAGCCTCATTAATCTTATTCTGCTTACCCAGGAAGGTGCCACGGAGCGTCAGGGCCTCGGGCATGCGGTGGTCGGCCGGGAAGGAATCGATGTACTGGGTAAGCGTGGGCAGCGGGTCATAAGCATTGCCCTGGGCGGCAGTCCAGGCCTTCTTGTACATGGCATCCGGTCGCACGGCTTCCGGAAGGTTCTCGAAATTAAGCGCATCGAACTGGCGAGCCGACGCGGCGATGTCCGCGGTCATGAGCTTATCAGCATACATGAGGCGCACCAGGTCCACACAGGGGAGCGCCACCGTAGCCGAGCCGGGCACGGCATAGGTGCTGAGATATTTTTCCGCTTGCTGGAAGAAATTCGCTCCCCGGACCTGCTGAATACAAATCATGCGGCGGTAGCCGGCATCTGCAGCAAGGGGAGTGCCGGGCTGCGAACGCTCCGCCATCTCAAACCAGAGGGCAGCAGCCTCGTACTGCTTGATTTCCATGGCCGACTGCCCCACGATAATGGCGCGGCGGGCTTCCTTGGCCGGGTCATCGAGACTGCGGGGCTGGGTGGATGCGCGACGCACCACCTCAGCATATTTGCCGGCTTTGTACAGCGAAAGGATGTTCTCCATCTGCGCTTCACCGGCATATTTTTCCATTCCTTTCATGCCGGTGAGGCGGTTGTAGAGCTGCTGGGACTCATCATTCTTACCCAGGCGCGCCGCGAGGCGAGCAGCCTGCAGCGTAGCGGTGCCGCGCACTCGCTCATCGAGCGTCTTCATGCTCAGAATGTTCTTGAACAAGGAATAGGCCTCGGCATCCTTGCCATCCTCGGTCTTCATCTGCGCCATGGAAAGCAGCGAGGTCTGCAGAATCAGCGGGTCGATACCCTGCATGACCTGCAGGGTGCGGAAAGTTGATTCTGCTTCCTTACGCTTACCGGACTGAAGCTGTGCGCGGCCCAGGCGGTACAGGGCATCATTTCTCAGCTCGGCACGCTGCGTTTCACGCACCGTAATGTGGTAGAAGCCAATGGCTTTCTGCCACATCTGGCGTTCCGTGGCCTGATTGGCCAGCTTGTAGGCTGCCGCGGCCGCATATTCACCTTTGTGATTATTGGCCAAGGTGCCCAGGGTGCTGTTGGAAGCGGCTGCATCACCGGATTCTGCCTGGCAGATAGCCTGCAGATAGATGGCTTTTTCCCGGTTGGGAGATTTCGGGAACTTGGCCGCGTAGTTACCGAAAAGGCGGGCGGCCTGGCTCATGGCCTGCGAGCGGGCGGCTGCATCCGTCGTGGCGCGGGCCTGCGAATAGAGCTGCTCGGCAATGGCGTAGCCATCCGACTCTGCATTGGCCACCAGCGGAGCATCGGCTGATTCGGGCTGCTGTGCAAAAGCCGGCACCAGGGAAACACCCAGTGCCAGCATCGTGGAAAATTGCTTCTTCATGATAGGGGAATAAAGGCTGTTGCAGGGCAATCGGGCAAAACCCTGCCGGTGGAACTGTGGGGCTTACTTCTTGGTCTCAGGCATCTGCTTGGAGAACGACACGTTCCAGACACCCGCCTGCGAGCAAGTGGAAATCACGTCGGCCATGCGCTGCCAGCTCATCTGCGCATCGCCACGGATGCGCACCGGCTGATTCGGGTTCACGGCAATCATGCGCTGCATCATGGCATAAAGCTTCTCGCGGGTAAAGACCTCGCGGTCAATGGTGATGACCAGGTCGCCGTCTTCCTCACGAGCATTGATGATGATTTCGTCGATAGCGCGGGAAGTTTCTTCTGTAGACTTAGGCGCAGTAGGCACCTTTACCTTGAGGTCCTGCTCGTTGAGGATGAACTTCTGAGTCACCACAAAGAAAATGAGCAGCAGGAACACCACGTCCAGCATGGGTGCCAGCTGGAATCCGATGGGCTCAGGTATCTTGGTGTTGAACTTCATGAATCAAGAACCAGGGGGGGTTAAAAATCCTCTTCTTCCAGCACTTCCTGGGTGGTACCGCGCTGGTAGGTGCTGCTCAGACGGCGCTCGCGGTCCATCTGCACTGCAATCACGGACAGAATGTGAGTCACGGCCACTTCCATATCGGCAATGCGCTTCTGAATGCGGCTGCGGAAGAACACGTAGGCGGCCATGGCAGGAATGGCCAGCACCAGACCACCGGCCGTCGTAATCATGGCTTCTGCAATACCGTGGGCCATCTGCATCTGCTTCACACCTTCAAAATTACCGGCAGCCATTTCCATGAATGTCTTCATCATGCCTACCACGGTACCCAGCAGACCAATCATGGGAGCAATGGCGCCGATATCGGAAAGCCAGTTAATCTGGCGGGTCAGGATGTTGGTCTGGCGGGCACCCTCGGCCGAGGCCACTTCGCGCACCTCATCAATATTGGCGCGGGGGTTGCGCTGCAGGAACATCACAATCACATGCATGGTCAGCGCGAAGCTGGAGCCGTCACGCTCGCACATGCTCATGAGGCCGGCGTAATCCTTGCGACGAATGCAGGATTCCACCGACATCACCATGCGCGTGGGCAGCACGGCAGATGCACGAGTCGTCCACAGACAGACAAACATCACCATGAAAGCAACAACAGACAGGAAAAGCAAAGGCCACATGAGCGGGCCGCCTTTCTCAAAAAGCTCCATCAGGCCCCAACCCATGGAATTAATCGGATCTGCAGAAGAAATGATTGCTGGCATATTCACGCGCGTAGTATAGGTGAAAAAAAAGGCAATTTCAAGCTAGATACCTGTCTGTATTCATTTTTTTACGCAGGCGGGCAGGAAATAAAGGTTGCAATCGGGGCGCATGAGGCATAATATAAGGACATGCAGGATACTTCTCTCTTCCGCGCCTGGGCCGAGGTCGACACGGATGCCATGCGGCACAACCTCTCCGTTGTGCGGCGGGTGCTTCCCACCCACAAACAGATGGCCATTGTGAAGGCGGAGGCATACGGCCACGGCATTGAGGGCGTGGTCAAGGCGCTGGACAACTGCGACCTGGAATTCTTCGGCGTAGCCACACCGGCAGAAGCCGCGCGCGTTCAGGCCACTGGCTGCCGCACCTGTCCGTTCATACTGGGGCCCTGTTTCCCGGCCGAGCGAGAAATGGTGGTGCAGAACGGCTGGCGCGTAGCCCTCTCCAGTCTGGAGGAAGCCGAGCACTACAACTCCCTGGGCCAGTTGTACAACAAGAAGGTCCACCTGCATATCAACGTGGACACCGGCATGGGCCGCGCCGGCCTGTTGCCGCACTCCGTGGCCGAAATGGGCGCCCGCCTGGCCGACTTCGAGAACCTGTACATTGAGGGCGTCTACTCCCACCTCTCTGCCGCTGCAGAAGACATCTCCTTTACCCACAGCCAGATTCGCAGCTACGAAAATGCGGTGGCGGAACTGAGCACCTACCTGAACATCCCCTACCGCCACCTCTGCAGCAGCTCTGCCGTGTTCAACTACAAGGCACCCTGCACCAACATGGTGCGTCTGGGCCGCATTCTCTACGGCTATTCCCCCATGCCCTCGCCGCATAACCGTGAGCTGCGTAACACACTGACTCTCTACAGCCGCGTCACCCTGCTGCGCACCCTGCCCAGCGACCACGGCGTATCCTATAACCACACCTATATCACCAGCGCCCCCACCCGCGTGGCCACCATCGGCCTCGGCTTCGGAGATGGTTACCTGCACTACCTTTCCAACACCGGCGCCCGCGTCTACATGAACGGCGAGTACTGTCCGGTGCTCGGCCGCGTGACCATGGACCAGATTATGGTGGATGTGAGTCACATGCCCAAGGTGCAACCCGGCGATGTGGCTGAAATCATGGGGCCCAATGTACCCTGGCAGGAACTCACCAACCGCGCCAAAACAATCCCCAGCAACATCATCACCAGCATCACCAGCCGCGTCCCCCGCGTCTACAAACCCTGATGTCCCGGTTTCTTTTTTCAGCAAATAAGGAAGGCACGCAAGTCTGACTTGCGTGCCTTTCTGAATTAAAGCCTGTTGCTGTATTCTTTACAGAGCAGCCTTGATGATGGCGGCGAAGGAATCAGCCTTCAGAGCGGCGCCACCCACGAGAGCACCGTCAATGTCGGGCTGGCTCATGAGCTCAGCAGCATTGTCGGGCTTCACGGAACCACCATACTGCAGACGCACAGCCTCAGCAGCGGCAGCGCCGAAGGCCTCGGCCACCACGCCACGGATGAAAGCATGAGCAGCCTGAGCATCAGCAGAGGAAGCAGTCACGCCAGTGCCGATGGCCCACACGGGCTCGTAAGCAATGACCAGACCGGCCACCTCTTCAGCGGTCAGGCCCTCGAGGCCTTCCACCACCTGGCTCTTGAGCACGGTCTCAAGCTCGCCACCCTGGCGCTGCTCGAGCGTCTCACCGATGCAGTAAATCGGGCAGATACCGGCGGCAAGGGCTTTCTTAATCTTCTTGTTGATGTAAGCGTTGGTCTCGCCATGGTACTGGCGGCGCTCGCTGTGGCCAAGCACCACATACTTGCAGCCCAGCTCGTTGAGCATGGCGGTAGAAATCTCACCAGTGAAAGCACCGTTGTCGCGGTCGCTCACGTCCTGAGCGCCAACACCAATGCAGGTGCAGCCATTGAGCGTCTCCATGACGGCGGGAATCGTCACAAACGGGGGAACGATCACCTTGTCAACAGCCTTGCACTCGCAAGTAAGCTCATCCTTAAGGGCTGCGAGGAATTCCTTGGCTTCCTTCGGGCCCTTGTTCATCTTCCAGTTAGCGGCAATGATGGGGGTACGGGACATAGTATTTGAATGTCTTGTTATGACGGCGACAAGACTAGCGCGAAAACGCCCGCAAGTCAAGCTTAAAGATTACGCAATCGCGCCAGTTGAAAGCAACTGAAGCAAGTGCTCCACCCGGGCGCCCGGCAGGTTGCCCAGTTCCATGCGGTTCATGACAAAGGCAAAGGAAAGTCCGCTGTCTGGCGCGCAGAACGCATGGCTCCCTCCCGCCCCGGCGTGACCAAAGCCACCACCCGGGAATAGATAAGCAGGTTCGCACATAGCGCCACAGGTGAAAGCAGTATGTTGCTGCAGGGTATTATCCCAGCCGCTGCACTGCGGGGTAGCGAGCCAGTCTCGCACCTCGGTCGGAATAAAATCGGCAAGCAGGCACTGGTAGAACTGTGCCAGTCCGCGGGCGCTTGCCACACCGCCTTTTGCGGGGCTGCCGCAGCGCCAGGCCGCGGGTGTACTCATCTCCCGCGGAGTTCCATAGCCCACAATACTGTGGAAAGCGCGGTAAACAGATGAGCCTGTGTCAAAATATTTTTTGTAGAACTCATCTTTCTGCATATGCCCGGGCTGAATTCGCGGGGCCTGAAGCTGCGCCACGCGGTGGAACTCACTTTCGGGCAATCCGATGTAGAAATCAAGACCGAGAGGGCGGCGGATGCGTTGCTCCCAGAACTCACAGACACGCATACCTGTGAGCTCAAGCAGGAGAATATCCACCAGCGGGCCGAACGTCTGGGGGTGGTAGCCATGCTGCGGCGGCAACCAGGCGGGGCTTGTTTTTTCAATGGCGTCTCTGCAGGCCGCCAGATCTTCAAGAGGAGCCGATTCTGCAAGCGCCGCCAGCCCGCACTGGTGGGAAAGCAACTGCCCCACCGTGCAGTGCGGCGCCGGGAATGCCGGCCAGATATCCCCCACCTCCAGCTCCGGGCCACGGCAGCAATCGTGCAGCGCCAGGAGCAGGCACAGCGCAGAGGCTGGTTTCGTGGCAGAAAAGATCGGCACCAGTGTATCCTTCGACCAGCCCTCACCTCCGGAAAGAGTAAGGATTTCCAGCCCATGCTTCCAGACAGATACAGAAGCCCCACCCGCGAGATTCTCGCGGAAGCAGCGTTCAAACTCCCCTGCCCACTCAACCTGCATACGGCGTGATGGCAATTACGATAGCGCAGCCGGATTCCACACGGAAATGCACTTCGAAAGGTTTGAGAATGAGGTGATAAACCCGCTGGGCATTCTGCTGGTATGCCGGGCGCGGGTCCTGTGCCAGCGTTTCCTGCAACGCTGCGCACCACTCAGGTGTAGCTTTGGCGGGCAATTTATCCGGGAGTTGCACCGCCAGCGGCTCCCAGGTTTTCTCCGTAAACCCGGCAGCAGCCTCCGGTATGGCATCCGAATACGGCACATAGGGTTTGATATCGTATATGGGGGTTCCATCCACCATATCGGCACCTGAAACACGGATCACCGGGCCGGGCTCCACTGATACAATCTTCACCACGGAAAGCCCCAGTCCATTCGGCCGGAAGGGAGAGCGCGTTGCAAACACACCCAGTCGGGTATTGCCTCCCAGGCGCGGGGGACGCACCGTGGGGTGCCACTCACTGCCATTGCAATGGAACTGCCAGATGAGCCAGATGTGCGAAAACTTCTCAAGACCGCGCACGCAATCCTCATTGCGGAACTCCGGCTCAAACACAATTTCGCTGATGACATGCGGGGCCAGATTCCCCTGGCGAGGCACGCCGAATTTCTCAGCAAAGGGGCTGCGGATGTAGGCGATGGGCTGCATCACACATTGAAGAAGTCGCGCAGCACCTGTTCGTACACAGGGCGCTTGAAATCCGGCAGAGAGCTCAAATCCACCTCAGCAGGCAACACCCACTTATAATCGCGGAACTCCTTGTTATCCAGCCAGGGTTCAGCCTGGTCGCTGTGCATGAGGCACAGGAAATAGTGCTGTTCCTGCCCGGCATACGGAATTCCACGCTTACGGAGCACGCGCTCGCGTTCCTTCGGCGGGTAATTGTAGCGGTACGGCCCGCGGGCCGCCACCACCTCGTATTCATTCGGGCGGAATCCGGTTTCCTCCATCCCCTCGCGGCAGGCGGCATCCATAGCGGACTCCCCCTTCTTGATACCGCCCTGCGGGAACTGCCAGGCCCCGGCGGGCTTCACACGCTCGCACAGCAGCACACGGCCATCGGCGCGCTGGTAGATAATGGCAGCATTCGGGCGGTAAAGTTCGGTGGTACCGGGCATATGGTTAATATTGGTTTGTGAGCGCATTCTAGCATCCTTTGGGAGGCAATGCAAGAATATCTTGTTTCTTGACTCCGGACAGTTGAATATGCTAGCATGAGCGCATGAAGCGATATCTGCCAGTTTTCCTGCTGGCGCTGGTCTGCGGCATTTCTTTTACCTCCTGCAGCCAGATGCAGCAGCAACAAAGCGAAAAACAGACCAAGGATGAAGCGCTGCCGGAAATCCCGCCCCCGCTGTACCTCGGCACCGTGCATCAGGTCTTCAGCTCGGATAAATTTGCACTTTTGCGCATCATCGGCCCCCTGCCCAAGGAAGGCACCGTGCTCATCGCCCACCCGGCAGACGGCACCGCCGACCGCGTGGGTAACCTCATCGTGTCTTCAGCCCAGCATGCCCGCAACAACATCATTGCGGCAGATATCCGCGCCGGTGTAGTCATGAAGGGAGACCGAGTCTTCCGCTACCGCTCCATCGCTGCAGCCCCCATCCAGGAGGAAGAACCCGAGCCCTTCACCATGAGCGGCACCGAAATCGACCTCGGTTACACGCCGCCGGCTATCAAAGAAAAAGTGCAGCAGACTCAATCAGAACAGTTCGGGCCTGAACCCTCTCCCATCGTATCTGAAGACGACTCTGACCTTCCCGGAAGTGAAACTACCGTGCTTCCCACTGCTGAATCGGTAGCCCCCGCCGTACCTGAAATCACCCCGCATGGTCGGTTTGACGATATCCCGGACAATATCAACGACTGGGATTCCATGTAAATTTTCCCTATTGATATGAAACTCCAATACTACGTAGACGAGGAAGGCGAGAGCACCATCGGCCTCTGGGTGCCCAAACGCCAATGTTTTATCGATGTCACCGCACAGGATGAGCAGCTGTGGGCAGCCATGCTGCCCGGCGGCAAAAAACTCCGCAAGGAGATTGAGACCTGGATTTCCAAAGGCGCCGCTGATGGTGTACCGGTGGACATGAAAGGGCTGGTCATCTCCAGTGCGCTGCATGTGCAGCCCTGCACCCTGGCCTGCCTGGGCAAGTGTTATGCCGACCACGCAAGAGAGTTCAGCGGAGATACGCCCACAGAGCCATCCCTGTTCCTGAAAGCCACCTCTGCCATTTCCTCCGATTTATCCTACGTACTCAACCCGGAAGGCGCCACCAAACTCGATTACGAAGTGGAGCTTGCCGTCATCATCGGCGATACCCTGCACCGTGCCACTGAAGCCGAGGCACGCCGAGCCATTGTAGGCTACACCCTCATGTGCGACTATTCGGAGCGCAGCTACCAGCTGGAGCATGGCGGCCAGTGGACCAAGGGCAAGAGCTATGATACCTTTGCCCCCTTCGGCCCGGTATTTGTGACCAAGGATGAGATTCCCAACCCTGATAATCTGGAGCTGGAGCTGAAAGTAAATGGGGAAATACGCCAGAAAGCCAACACTTCCCAGCTCATCATGCCGGTGGCGCAGCTGGTGGCCTATGTTTCCCAATTCATGACCCTGAATCCGGGAGATGTAGTCTCCACCGGCACCCCCGGTGGTGTAGCCCTCGGCATGAATCCGCCGCAATACCTCAAGCCGGGCGATGTGGTAGAATTCTCATGTCCTGCAATTGGCACGGTAACTCAAGTTGTGGAAGAAGAGTAAAAAAGGGTTGCTTTTACAGGTGTTTCGCGTACAATACCTGCCACAAGAGCCTTTTTTTCTTCCCAAACCGGCTTCTGTTCAAAACCAAATCAAATCTTTCGTGTCCCCCTATCTCTACAATCTCGCCAAGAAGTTTCTGTTCTGTCTGGATCCTGAAACAGCCCATAAAGTAACGCTTGCAGGTCTGCGCACGGCAGAGCACCTGCACCTGCTGCCCGCGCTGGTCGGCAGCTCTCCTGTAAATGACCCGGTCACCGTCATGGGACTCAAATTCCCGAACCGAGTCGGCCTCGCGGCCGGTATGGATAAGGAAGCCAACACGGTGGCCGCATTCGGGCATCTCGGATTCGGCTTTGTGGAGGTAGGCACCCTCACGCCACGCCCGCAGCCGGGAAATCCGAAACCCCGCCTCTTCCGCTGCATTCCCCAGCAGGCTATCATCAACCACATGGGCATCAACAATCCCGGTGTGGACGAAGGCGTGGAAAACATCCGCCGCACACGCCGCTTCAACGGCGTGCTCGGGGTCAACATCAGCAAAAACAAGGTCACGCCGAATGCTGAGGCTCACCAGGACTATCTGGCCTGTCTGCGAGCCGTGTGGGATGTGGCTGATTACGTAGCCATCAACTTCTCCTGCCCGAATGTGCCGAATCTGCAGGACCTGGCCAAGGCCGACAGCGCTGCAGACCTGCTCTCTCTCATGAAGAGTGAACAGGCCAATCTTTCCAACGATACCGGGCGCTATGTGCCGCTGGTCATGAAGGTTTCGCCCGATATGAGCGAAACTCAGATTCGCGACCTGGCCCACGTATTCCAGGATTGCCAGCTGGATGGGCTCATCTGCTCCAACACCACCACCACCCGCATCGGCGTAGAAGACTCACCGCATGCTTCGCAGAGTGGCGGCATGTCCGGCAAGCCTCTCTACAACCGCGCCAACGAGACGCTGGCTGCCTTTGCGCAGGAACTCAAGGGCAGCATTCCCATCATCGGCGTCGGCGGCATCACTACACCGGAAGACGCTGTGAACAAAATTAAAGCAGGCGCGTCTCTGGTGCAGCTGTACAGCGGATTTATCTACAACGGCCCGCCCCTGGTGCAGGCTGCTGCCCAGGCCATCCGCGAGCAGTGTCCGCTGTAAGCAGAATCCGAATAACGTCAATTCAGCGCTTCCTTCAGCCGGGAAGCGCTGCTTTTTTATGCAAAAAGCGCATCTTTTCCTGTCAATAAACGATTTGGTGTTTGCATGACGGCGCCGGATATGGTAGAGTGTGGATTGAAATACCATTTCCCCATTTCCGACATGAAGAAATCGTCCCTCCTGCTTTCCCTTCTGGCACTGGGCTTCTCGTATGCTCAGGCGGCTCAGGTGTATACCATCACCCTCACTTCTGCAGAGCGTTTCACGGACTGCACCGTTATCTACAAGAGCAGCAGCTCCACCAAATTCCAAGGCAAAGACAAGTCCGGCAAAACTGTTACCAAGGTAATTCCGACTCAGAACATCATTATGATGCGCGAGGTGGTCAAGGAAGAGCCTGAAGCTCCGGAGAAGACTGAACCGGCACAGAACACCCCCGCACCTGCCACCCCCACGGCAGAAGCAACCCCGGCAGCTGAGCCCACCGCTGAGGGTGCAACTGAGCAGAAACCCGCAGATGCAGCTGCCCCCGCAGCAGAGGGAGAACAACAGCCCGAGCCCATTGCCGACGGCAACATTTCCCAGCGTGAAGGTGAAGATAAAGCCAAGGACGTCACGTTGCGTCTGCGCGAAAAGCTCACCAACATGGAAACCCAGATGGCTAAGATTTCCAAACCCAGCCGTGCTCTCCAGAGCCAGGTATCCCAGGTTAAGCGACGCGTGACCAGCCAGCTGGAAGACATGGACAAGCGCGCTCTGGAAATAGCTAAGCTCCAGGACGAATTCAACAAGGCAGGCGCAGCCGATTTCACTTTCGACAAGGTAGGTGTTGACCAGCGTGACCAGTACGCCCGCGATGGCGAAGCCGCCTACAAGGCCATGCGAATTGACATGAAGGAGAAGAAAGGCCGCCGCAAAGTCGCAGGTCTGGATAAATTTGAAATCATGCGCGAGCGCTACCAGGGCATTCCGGAATACAAGGAAGCATATCAGTGGTATGTGAAGACTTTGTACTCCCTTCAGAAGAAATGGACTGCCATGTACAACAAGGAGGAAGCCGCACGCAAGCGTCTCAATGGAGACAAGCGCGCTCTGCGCCAGCGCCAGGACTCTGAAGAATACGAATCCATTGCCGCCAAGCTCAAGGAAGATGGTGATGATATCGCCAGCGTATGGTTTACCCCGCCCTCCCGCAACCTCAAGATGCTTTCCATCAGCGTCAATAAGGTGAAGGATGCCATTCGCCGCAACGAAGACCGTCCGCTCGACGATGAAGTCGGCACCGTGCCCTCTCTCATTGCCCAGTACTGGGATAACATGGACAAAGTGCGCATGGCCATGGTCACAGGTGACCTGGAGGGCGCAGAGAAACTGCTGCGCGAAAATGCAGCCTACACGATTATCATGCGTCTCAAGAATTACCTGCTGCCCAACGAGTATCGCACCCCGATTATGGAGCAGTACAAGGCCACGCAAAAGGAAATTCAGGCCCGCATGCGCAGCTACAACAATCTGAAGCGCTCGCTGGAGAGAGCCACAGCCTCCCTTGACCGCGTTACCGCCGGTGCAGAAGCCCAGATTGACAGCGCAACCGTAGCAGTGCAGAAAGAACTGGATGCCGACGTGGGCGATAACACCATGGAAGTGGAACAGCCCAAGCCGGAAAAGGCCAAGCCGGAAAAGGCCCCGGTCCCGGCGGCGCAACCCGCACCTGCGCAGAAGTAACCCGACTACTTCCCAGGCATGAAGCCGCTTTGCTTTTCTGTCATAAGTCTGCTGGCGCCCGTAGTGTGCGCAGCTCCGCAAGCGGAGCTGCCCGCTGCGGTGCAGCAGGCCTTTGATACATATACTTCACTTCCGGGCAGGCTTAGTCCCCTGCTGCGGAAAGCACAGGATACAGCCAGCGCCACAGCCGTGGCACCTGAGTTGAAGAAAAATCTGAGCCATATATACCAGGCTCGGGAACAACTCCACAACATGCCGGACCTTACACCGGCCCAGAACCAATTGGTACGCACACAATACGGCCGGAAGATGCGCGAGGGATGGGCTGGTCTCTACACCCAGATCAGCCGATTGAAAGAAGCACGCTGCTACCAGTCTGCTGAGTTTGCCGAGGTATTCCACCTCATGTGCATGATGATTGAACGATGAAAATTTCGCCTATCATACTTGCTGCTGCTCTGGCATCGGTCTGCGCTGCCCAGACTCCTGTAGTCAGTGAGGACAGCAAAGCAGCTACCGGAGCAGATTTATCCCAGTTACCGGAAGGCCAGCAACGCCTCATCGGGGGACTCATTCTCCTGCAGAAACTATACATATGCCTCTCCGGCATCACAAATAACGATACAGCCGAAGCAGCTGTTCCGACACTGATGCAACTCAACGATCAGCTGCGCCAGTGGTCCGGCTCATTCTCCAACCTGCCGCCGCTCAGTGAACCCGAAGTCCTGGCATACGAGGACCGTTTCCTCCCCGCCATCAGAAAAATGAATCAGGGCATCGAAGCTCAAGCTGCCCGCATCGCCGCGGCAGAATACTATGGCTCGCGCAACCTGCCGGCGGCGCTTGTCCGACTCGCCCAGATCGGGCATCAATAATTCCCTTTCACACCTACACAACAATTATGGCTACCATTCGTCCCTTTGCCGCAATACGCCCCCCGAAGCAATATGCCGAGCAGGTTTCCTGCCTGCCGTATGATGTGATGAACCACCAGGAGGCCTACGCCATGGCCGCCGGAAATGCGTCCTCCTACCTGCATATCTGCCGCGCTGATATCGATACCAGCGAGGAAGAAATACACGACACTGTCACCTACGAGAAAAGCTCCGCGAACCTGCAGGATTTTCTGCGCAAGGGATTCCTCATGCGCGAGGAAAAGCCCTGCTACTACATCTACCGCCAGATGATGTGGGGGCGCGTGCAGACCGGCATCGTGGGCTGCGCCAGCGTGGACGAATACATGGACGGCACCATCAAGAAGCACGAGCTCACCCGCAAGGAAAAAGAGCTCGACCGCATCAACCACTTCGACACCTGCTCCACCCAGACGGAACCGGTATTCCTGGCCTACCGCAAGCACGAAGGTATTTCCGCCACCATACGTGAGTGGATTAAGTTCCACAAGCCCGAGTACGAGTTCACCAGCGATGATGGGGTAACCCACCTGCTCTGGCCGGTGACGGATGATGCAGCCATTGCCGCCATCCGGCAGGGATTTGAGGAAGTGCCCGTTCTTTACATTGCAGACGGCCACCACCGCACCGCCTCCAGCGCCGCAGTCTCCGCCAAGCGCCGCGCCGAGCACCCGGACTACACCGGCGACGAGGAGTTCAACTACCTCATGGCTGTGACCTTCTGCGATGAGGACCTCTTCATCATGGACTACAACCGCGTAGTGCTCGACCTCAACGGCATGACCGAGGAGGAATATCTGGCCGCCATTGCGCCCTGCTTCACCGTGGTTCCTGCCGACCCCGGCAAACCGCACGCGCCGCGCGCCAAGCACGAGTTCGGCATGTTCCTGGGCGGCAAGTGGTACAGCATCACCGCCAAGGAAGGCACGTTCAACGCCACTCATCCCATTGAAAGTCTCGACTGCGCCATTCTGCAGAGCAACCTGCTGGCCCCAGTGCTGGGCATAACCGACCCCCGCACCAGCGAGCGCATCGACTTTGTGGGCGGCATTCGTGGGCTGGAGGAGCTCGAGACTCGAGCCGGCAGCAACGGTGTGGCTTTCTCGCTCTACCCGGTGACAATGGACGACCTCTTCAATGTGGCCGACAGCGGCGAAATCATGCCGCCCAAGTCCACCTGGTTTGAACCGAAGCTGCGCAGCGGCCTGTTTGCGCATGAAATTGAACGCTAATTTTTTCTTATCATCAGTATGAAGATTCTGATTCCCACCAAGCTGGATAAAGCCGCAGCCGCCAACCTGAGCGCCGCCGGCTACGACGTAGTGCAGGATGATTCCGCCCCGATCGAAGAACTCGTGGCAGCCAACCCGGATGCCGCCGGTATCATTGTGCGCTCCGAAAAAGTCACCCCCGCCATCATTGATTCCCTGCCCGCCCTCAAGTGCGTGATTCGCGCCGGCGCCGGTTATGATAACATCGATTACGTATACGCCCGCAGCAAGGGTGTGGACGTGATGAACACCCCCGGGGCTAACTCCAACGCCGTGGCCGAGGAAGTGATTGCCATGATTCTGGCAGCCTACCGCTATGTGGTACCGGCTGATACCACCACCCGCGCCGGCGAGTGGAACAAGAAGAAGTACATGGGCCGCGAACTCAC
Source organism: Akkermansia sp. (assembly GCA_017937215.1). GTDB lineage: Bacteria > Verrucomicrobiota > Verrucomicrobiia > Verrucomicrobiales > Akkermansiaceae > Akkermansia. Next base: position 22,743 of record JAGBDZ010000008.1, read on the forward strand.
CGGTAAAACTGTGGGCATTCTGGGTCTGGGCAACATCGGCCGCCTGCTCGTCAAGCGCCTTCAAGGCTTCGAATGCAAGATTCTGGGCTATGACCACTTCCTTTCCAAGCAGCGTGCTCTCAACATCGGCGCCACACCCACGGAAATTGAAGAAATATTCACCGAGGCAGACATCATCTCACTGCATGTGCCCGGAGGCCCCGCCACACGTAATCTTATCAATGCCGAACTCATCGGCAAAATGAAGGACGGCGCCATGCTCATCAACTGCTCGCGCTACGGAGTAGTGGATGAAGATGCCATCCGCGCCGCCAAGGCAGCCGGCAAGAACATCATTTACTGCACCGACGTGCACCCGAAGGATACTGCCGCCATGCAGCCCAGCGCCGACGTTGCGGACCTGCTGCTGCCGCACCTGGGAGCCAACACCAAGGAGGCCAACAAGAATGCTGCCATGCGCGCGGCCAAGCAGATGATTGACTACTTCACCAGCGGAGACACTGCCTGCGTCATCAACGCCGAGCGCCCGGCCAATCTGGCCCCTGCCCACCTGCAGCTCGCAGCCATGCTTGGCAAGCTCTGCTACCAGGCCGGTGGCTGCAAACCTATCCGCAAGGTCGAATGCACCTTCTACAACAACCTTCGTTCTTTCCGTAAGTGGTTCACCCCGTGGATTCTCCAAGGCACTGTGCCCGGCGCAGAACAGGGGCTTATGCCCGCCGCCGCGGAAACATCATTCCGCGAACACGGCATCGTGTACAAAGCACGCGAGCCCAAGGATGACCGCCAGTACGATGACGCCCTCACCATCGACATCTACATGGAAGTGGATGGCCAGCAGATTAAGAGCAGTGTGCGCGGTATGGTGGTGGACGGCACCCCGGTGGTCTCCCGCATCGCGGAGTTTGACCATCTGTATGCCGCCCTGGCCGGCAACACTATCGTGCTGCGCTATGCGGACCGCCCCGGTGTGGTGGCGGCCATTGGTCAGGCCCTTTCCCTGGCCGGCATCAACATTGAGAATATCGTGGCTCCCAACGACTACAAGAGCGGCGATTCTCTCGCTGTCATCAAGACCAACATGCCCATCTCTGATGACCAGCTGCAAGCCATTGCCAAGACCATCTCGGCCAAGCTTGCCTTCGCTATCTCGATGTAAAAACGCTCAATATTTACACTCCCCCCCCGGCTGCTCACGCGGCCGTGGGGGATTTTCTTTTACCATTCACCAGGCGAACCAGCCGGCATTATTCTCCTGCAAGGCTCGGGTAAACTCAATAACACAGCAAGTTTCACCATTTTCCCGAAGAATCACCCACAGGCGCTCTCCGTCCTCCTGCATAGCAGCCTGCAGACGCGCCCCAAGGCGCACAGCGCGCCTGTATTCCACTCTCATGCCGGCAATCTCAAAACCACCCGGCAGAAACTCAAGCGCCATGCGGATGTACTGAGCATTATTCACATGCTGGTTATAATCAATATCATTTCGCTGCACACTTATGCCCGGCAGGGTGACTTCCGGCACACAAGGCAATGCAATCTTGCGAGGTTGGTAATCCATCTCGTATCTGGGGGCGAAACGCAGCTGCTCCATTACATCCAGAGGGATTCGGAACAATCGGCCGCTGGTCATATTCACAAAAGCCCCCTGACTCCAGCTCACATAGCAGGGTCTTCCCGCAGCATCGCAGATGATAGTATTGCGGAAGCCGTTTGAGCCTTTGCAGTCAAACACCCACGTAGTACACGTCAATTCCTCATACAGAGACGGCACCCTGAGAATCTCCAGTTGCCGATACACCAGCAGCTGTGCGGCTCCGTTTTCCTCCAGACATTTCTTGAACCCGGGCTGGCTGGTCTTCCAGAACTCAGAACAATCCTGCATCAACTGCACTGCCGAAAACAATTTCAGGCGACCATGCCTGTCCGTCATGCTGGAACATACTGTGCGCTTCAACTGAAACATGCGTATACCCATACCGTGTTTTTGCTAACATTACAATCCTTTTCTCCTGTTATTATTGTAGGACAACTAACAATAACGAGCATTAAAACTTGACAGTGCTCCACCCTGGGAGTACCATGCCCGCATGGCCTGCACTGCACCCCTTGAGACCTATCACATTCTGCTTCCCAACGGTGAGCAGGATGGGCCTTACACCTTGCAGGAGCTGCAGGAAATGCACCGCAGCGGTCTCATCACCGCCGACACGGAAATACGGAGCAGCAAGTGCGGGTGTCCTCTCCGGGTGGATGAACTGCTGCACCCCAGCGAGAAGGGCACTCTCGATGACATTACCGGGTTGAATGGGCTGGGCGGCTTCAGTCTCTGGCATTTCTTTGCCGATGTATTCCGCCACCACAGCCGGGAGGAAGTGCTGGATATTTTCTGCTGCGGTACTCCGGGCACCACACCGCCGCTGCACGCCGTGAGCAGCGCCTGGCCCACCCCCTGGATTTTTGCACGCATGCTGCTGGCCTGCATTCTGCTCTATTTCGGGTTCAACTGGGCCTGCAATACCTTTCAGAATCCGAATCTGGTGCCGGGGCTCATGTTTGTGGGCAACTTTGCCATTCCGTTCTGCGTGGCGGTATTTTTCTTTGAGCTCAATGTACGGCGCGAAGTGCCCTTTCTGGAAGTCATGCGGGCCATGTTCTACGGTGGTTTGATGTCGCTCATCTTTGCTCTGGGGCTGGTGTCAGTCAGTCCCCATCTGCTGGCCTGGATTGCCGGTCCCATCGAGGAACCAGCCAAGCTGGTGGCCGCCATTCTCATAGCAGGAAGCCGCCGCAATGGCCGCATTCTTACCGGTCTGCTGCTGGGGGCCGGAGTCGGTGCAGGCTTTGCCGCCTTTGAAAGCTCCGGCTATACCTTTGCCGAGCTTGCCCGCTTCATCAGCAGCTCCACCGCAGCACAGCTTATCACCAGCATCAACCCCGCTCAGGGGTATGCCATGGCGCAGAATGCCAATCTCATCAACCCCGATGCCGTCATGCAGGTGAGAGCCCTCATCACCCCCTTCGGCCACATCGTGTGGACCGCCATCTCAGCCGGCGCCTACTGGCTGGCGCTCAAGCACCGCATTGCAGAAGGACGCCGCCCCTGTAATGCCACCGGCATCGACTGGGCTGCCTTTGCGGATGTGCGATTCCTGCGCATTGCCATCGTTCCGGTAGTGCTCCACCTCGTGTGGAACACCACCTGGCTGGAAGAGTTCGGACTGCTGCGTTTTCTGATTCTGGGAGTTATCGCCTGGGCTGTAGCGCTGCGTCTGGTGCATGCCGGGCTCCAGCAGATCCGCGAGGAGAAATGCTCCCGCGGACTGCCGATGTAAGCCTGAGGCTCACCACTGGTTATTGAGGCTTCTGGTATGCTTGTACACCTCCATGTTGCGTTCCGTCTTTCCGGAAATGGCGGGCGGAGTATCTGTTGACAGGAACAGATCCAGCACTTCGATGACATTGCTGCCATTCTTCAGGAACTCGCCCGGGCAGTACAAGCGCTCCTGCGGCCCGATATTCCAGTAACGCCCCAGCAGGTGGCCATTCACCCACACATAGCCCTTCTGCCAGTCTTTCATATCGAGGAACGTATCAATGGGGTTCTGCAGCTCCACCTCAGCGCGGTAATAGGCGCCCTTCTCCAGGCCCCGGGCGCGTTTTGCCGGGCTCGGGCGGTGATTCTCCAGATCCATCGTGGAGACACGCCAGCCGGTCAGCGGCTTATCTCCCAGTACCACCTTACCGATGAGCCCCTTGCGGTCCTTCTCCATGAACTTGGAGAAATTGACATGGCCGAAGGTATCCACCACAATCTTGAGCACAGCATCGTTCTTACGCTCCGGCAGCTCAATGCAGCGCTGGTTCAGGCGGCGGTCCATGGTACCGATGAACTGGTCATCTACATATACCAGGGCAAAGTCCTGCGGGGTGCAATGCAGTGTGGCAGCGGGGCCGGCGGGCAACTCTGCGTTATAGATGGCAATGCCCTGATTCTGCCCCAGGCTCTCCAGCGTCCCCGGATGCTCGGTCCTGCCCTTGCGGTGAGGTGCCTTCAATTCATGGAAGGCACACACTTTCTGCGGAGTGAAAGCGGGCAGCTCCATGGCTACGGGCTGCACCGGCTCCGGCAGCTTCACCTCGGGCGGCAGAGCGGCCTTGATGATATCACGATATTCAAAATATTCCCGGGTCAGGTTGCCGTTCTCACCGATGGGGGACCCATAATCATAACTGGTGAGGTCAGGTTGGAAATTGGAGCCATCCGGGTTGGTGTTGGCCCCGGCCGTGACACCGAAGCTGGTTCCGCCATGCAGCACAAACAGGTTGAAGGAAACGCCATCCTTCATATACCAACGGACGGAATTGAGCGCATTCCGGCTGGGGGTCCAGTTCCCCTCGCCCCAGTGGCGCAGCCAGCCGGGGTAAGTCTCGCTGCTGAACACCGGCACCCCGGGCGCCACACGCAGCGCAGTCTGCATCTGCCGGGCATTGTCCGCAGGGTCAAGTCCCACGGCCACCCCGGCTGGCACAAAACGCAGGTGGTGCGGCGAACTTCCTTCTGACAGGTAGAAGGGGCCGGCGCCTTTCTTTTCCCAGAATTTCTTGAGCCACTCAATGTAAGCCAGCTCGTCATGCTCACTCTTGTAGCTGCCGTACTCATTTTCCAACTGCACCATGAGGATGGGGCCACCGTTCCGGCTCAGGCGGGGAATGGCAATGCGGGCCATCTGCTCCAGGTAGCGCTCCTGAGCCTCCATGAACTGCCTGTTGCCCGTGTAGCGCAGCTTGGTCTCATCATCCTGAATCAGGTAGGTCGGCAAGCCGCCCAAATCCCACTCACCGCATACATAGGGGCCGGGACGGAACAGCACCCACATGCCCTCCTCCTGGCACATATCAATGAAAGCGCCTATGTCATTACGCCCGGTGAAATCCCAGCTGCCATCCTCTTTTTCCAAGGTGTTCCAGAACGTATAAAACGCTATCGTGTTCAGGCCCATGGCCTTGGCCGCGCGAATGCGGTGCCGCCAGTGCTGCCGAGGAACACGCTGCGGATGAATCTCGCCGGAGCGAATCTGGAACGGCACACCATCGAGCATGAACTCGCGCCCGCCCTCACCTCCAAAGGAGAGAACAGCCGCTCTGCCGGCAACCGGCTGCTGCAGGTTCTTCATAGCTTCCACCCCAGCCAGGCTTTCCAGTGGCCAGAGTGCCAGCAGACTCATCAGCAGTAATCGTTTCATTTGTCCTACCTATCATATTACCATCCTAAAGTCCAGCAAAAAACTAGAATATCATCTAACTCTTGTATCCGCGGATGAGTTCTGGTAGAATAGGAAGGAAACCATGCGCATTGTCATCATCCTTGCAGCCTTGCTTGGCGCAGTTATTACCTGTCTCATGAGTATCCACGCCCCAAAGAACGAAGACCGCGTTGAAGCTGCCCGGCAGCACGTACAGCCCGCGCTGGAGGAGCATTTCGGCAAGGCGGTCTTCATCCGCATCATCAAGGAAGATAAGGCATTCGAGCTCTGGGTACAGGAAAAGGATGGGCACTGGCACATCCTCAAGACCTACGAAATCGCGGGCATGAGCGGCACTCTGGGACCCAAGACTGCTGAGGGCGACAAACAAGCCCCCGAGGGGTTCTACCGTGTGTACCCCCGCAGCATGAACCCGCGCAGCAAGTTTCACCTGGCGTTCAACATAGGCTACCCGAACCGCTACGACCGGGAGCTGGGCCGCACCGGCAGCTTCATCATGGTGCATGGCAGCATCTGGTCCGTTGGATGCTTTGCCATGACCGATGCCGGGATTGAGGAAATCTACACCCTGGTGAACGAAGCATTCAAGGCAGGGGTGCCGGAAGTACCGGTGCAGATTTACCCCTTCCGCATGACACCGGAACGCATGGAAAAGGAAACAGAGAACACACACTCTACCTTCTGGCAGCACCTGCTCCCCGGCTGGCTGCACACAGAAACCCGGCATGAGCCATACCCTGATACCGATACTCCATGATTCACCGCTTTCAGCCCATACCCCCTTCGTGTCCATACAAGCCGAACTGGCCATTGCGGCTGGGGATTACGGCGGCCCTTGGCTTGCTGGCAGGCCTTCTCTGCTGGTGGTGCGGCGGGGCGCATCCCGCTGCATGGTTCTGCGGGGCTGCGTGCTTCACCTTCACCATCTGTCTGCACGAGGATATAGAAATGAAGTACGCACCGACCGCGCGCGCAAGAGACTACCTGAGTGGTAAATGCAATGCGTGGCGACTCCTCCGCAGCGGTATTCTTCTCTACCGCGAAGGCAAGCCCGGCCTGTGCATTTTCCTGCCGTGGGCAAGCCTGCAGGAAGCCAGGATGTCAGCCGACGGCATCAGCCTGTGGAATGAGGAAACAGACACCTTTTTCCTGCTGCCGATTGCCGGAAGTGAGAAGGAAACAACACTTCTCCTGATTCAAGGACAGATTACTGAAAACAGAGTAGACGTAGAAGAGACAGAGGCTTATGAAAAAGCGGCCTTCTTCATGGGGGCCCCGTTTCATATTCCTGTATTACCCTGCGCACTCACAGCGCTACCTTGGTTCATCCTCGGAGCAATCTCTCCCTGTCTCTTCCCTGAATCTGCCATCATCTGCGCGGCTTTTCCGGCGCTGGGAAGCGCAGATGCCACAGCAAGTCACTACGACCTCGAAGAGAATTTCCTCAGTGAAACCTACGTCGGAGATGAAGTCCGCAGAACCCGCCACGGCATCATCACGCGCACGGCTGGGGGCCTCACCTTCTATATTCCCTGGGATGACATGGAAGACGCCACTATCACAGCGGCAGACTCCGTCTTTCTGAAAATGCGCGGCGAGCCGGTCGGGCTTGTGCTCACGAACCTTGATGGTCAAATGCCTGTGCGGATAGCGCGCAGGTACACCAGAATTCACCGGTGGATACGCAACATCGGCAGAGTGGCCCTCGTTTTTGCGTCCGCCATTGCCGGTTTGCTGTGGTACTCACTGTGGAAGTGAAAATTCTCAGGAAAAACGGACGATTCTGCTTGAAAAACGGCGGTTGTCGGGGTATGTTATAAAGCAAATGAGTGACGGCCCCGAGCAGAGCAATGAGAAGCGCACCGTACCCGGCGTATTTGTGTGGGATATGGTGCGCAAGGCTTTGCGAGCAGCCGAGGAAGGCGTCTATTGCTGGCTGTTTGAGAATAACGAAATCTTCTACACTGAGCAATGCGTGAAAATGATGGGCATGTCCATGAAGGACTGGGCGCCCAATGTCTTCACCGAGCCGGAGAAAACCATTCACCCGGAAGACGTGACCTTTTTCGCCACCACGGTGAAGCGCTACATCGACCGCCCGACTTCCTACCCGCTGCGCGTGGAAGTACGACTGCTCAACCAGCGCAATCGCGGCTGGCGATGGGTGCGCATCAATGGCCTGCTGGAGTACGATGAGGACAAGAAACCCAGCCGGCTGGTCGGCGTGTGGGTGGATATCACCCGCCGCAAGATGGCCGACCTGCACGCCATGGAAGACCGCGATCTCTTCCGCACACTCATCAACTACCTGCCGGACAACATCTACTTCAAAAACCGTGAGTCCCGCTTCGTGATTGCCAACGAAGCCACGGCAAAAAAAATGAAGGTGCGCACTCCCTCTGACCTCATCGGCAGCAGGGACTCCAACTTCTTCGACCCGGAAATGTGCGAAATCGCCCGCTCGGAAGAGGCTGAAATCATGGCCACGGGCAAGCCGATTCTGAACCGCATTCACCATGAAAAATGGAAAGGCGGCAAATCCACCTGGGGCAAGGTTTCGAAGTTCCCCTGGTACGCGGCGGACGGCACAGTAAAAGGCATCGTAGGCATTTCCAGCGATGTCACTAAACTCATTGAGACCCAGCAGAAATACCAGCGCATTGCCAAGCAGCTGGATGAAAAAAACAAACTGCTGGAAAAAGAAATTCACCTGGCGCGCGAGGTGCAGCAGGCCCTGCAGGATGTGAACACCCCGGACCGCGTGTGGCAGCACAGCAGCGGCACCACCCGCAAGGCGAGTTTCCACCACGTCTACCTACCCTCGGCCGGCGTGGCGGGTGATTGTTTCGAGGTATTCCCCGTGGGGCAGAGTGGCGTGGGCATGCTCATCGGCGATGTGATGGGGCACGGCGTGCGGGCTGCTCTCATCGCCTCCATGATGCGCGGTCTCATGGCCCAGCTGGCCAATCTGGCCGATACACCGGCTCTCTTCCTCTCCTCGCTCAACCGGCAGATGTACCGCATCTTCAGCCAGGCCAACATCACGATGTTTGCCTCCGCCTGCTACGTGTACCTGGACCTCGACCGCCGCCGCCTGACCCTGGCCAGCGCCGGGCACCCGGCTCCCATCGTGCTGCCGGCGGAAGACAAGGCTTTCCAGCCGGCTATTCCGCGCACCCCCGCACTGGGACTGCTGGAAAATGCCATGTTCCGCGAAAGCGAAATCCGCCTGGAATCCGGCATGAAACTCATGCTTTTCACGGATGGGCTCACTGAGGCGCAGGATGCCACCGGCGATGAAATAGGCTCTGCCCGCATCATGGATTTCCTGCACGAGCGCAAGCCACAGAGCATCCGCGAAATGCTCGATATTTCCCTGGCCGGCGTGCACCAGTTTACCGGCAGCGCCCAGCAGGATGACGACATCTGTCTGCTGGGTGTGGAGTTCACTGAAGAATAAGCGGAAATTCCGCGCTTTTTCGCCCCATTCGCGTAAAAAATGATTGCATTGGCGCGCGTTTAGGGGTAGTCTAAATGTCAGTTAAAACTATCAAGCCATGAGCGAAGAAAAGAACCAGGGGAACGCAGATTCCCTCAATCTGTCTGATTTGGCAGATTTCCAGTTCGGACCGGCCTGGGCACGCCCGGGTTCGGCCAGTAGCCCTGCGTACACCGAGCGCCCGGCTCGAGACCCCCGCGCCCCCCGCCGCCGCGAAGGTGGCGAGCGCCGCCCATTCAACCGCGACCGCCGCGATTCCGGCGATGCACCGCGCGGAAAGGGAGAGCGGCCGCAGAAGCGTGATTCCCGCCGCGAACCCAAGCCGCAGCGCGAACTTCCCGCACCGGCAGAGGGCTTCCGGGTGGAGCTGCGTCCGGCCAACAGCATCCTGGAACTCTTCGCCGCCAACATCCAGAAACAGAAGCGCGCCCTGCCCCTCATCGACCTGGCACGCGTGGTCATGGGCGATAAAGCCCGCTATGACCTCGTCTTCATGAAGCTGGAGAACGGCCCGATGCTCATCCACTCCACCAAGGGCGACCAGGCATGCTGGCTCACCGAAGCAGAAGCTCTCGCCTATCTCTGGAAAGCACCCTGGTTCTCTGAACTCTACACCCGGGAAGAAATCGAAGTGGAGGCCCCCAAAGGCAATTTCAACGCCGTGGCTGTCTGCTCGCTGGGTGGTGAACTCATCGGCCCGGTAACCTGGCATGGCTACCAGGCTGCGCTCATGAATCTTTACCGCAACAAATACTCCACCATGCCGCTGGATGTGTTCAAGAACCGCATCTCGGTGGATAAGACGGAGGAAAGCGTGGCAGCCTGGGTGCAGGCCGCCAGCCACAAGACTGTATGGAAGCCCACCCGCGAGGGCGCTGCCGATACCGTGCTGGAAGATGCCCGAGCCGTGGAGGCCGATTTCCAGGCCAACCATTACGCCAGTGTGTACGAGGTGGTGGACAAGGTATTCATCAACGGCTCCACCCCGCGTGCCGTTCTTTCCCCCGGCATTGCTGCTCATGTGGCTATTCTTTCCGATAAGACCCGCCGCTTCCCGCAGATGCTCATCCCGAACCTCTGCCACGGCATGGCCCGCCACCACATGCCCATCTACAAGTGGCACGGCAACCACTTCACCGGCCCCAGCCGTGTGCGTGCCCTGCCCGCCGATACCGTGCTGGCCGACCGCATGATGGCCATCATGAACTGGGCCAAGGAGAACTCCGGCAAGAAAGCCGATATCATGTTTGCCGAACTCAGCGGCGTTTCTGCCGGCGAGGACGAAGCCAGCCGCCAGGCCGCCACCGATGCCCACGCCCCCTATGTGGCCGACATGATCTGGCTGCTGGAACAAGGCTACATCGTGGTGACCAGCGACAACGCCGTCTGGTTCCCCAAGGGGGATCTGGCCCCCGAGCCCGTCACCAAGCCGCAGCCCCGCAAAGGTGGCAACAAGAAAGGCAAGAAGGCTCCTGCACCTAAGAAGGACGAACAGCCCAAGGCCTGATTCAGCTGAAATCATTTAGCGAGAAGCCAGCCGTTGCTTACCGGCTGGCTTTTTCTTTGCGGCTCTGGGAGGCAGACACTTTACGCTTGACTTTCAGCACATCTACCCGCAGAATAGGGCAGCTGCGGTGTAGCCCCGCGCTCCTTTTTATCATGCTGCTGAATGTAAATCAATACGGAGACCCTGTCCTGCGCGCAGTAAGCGCCCCGGTGGAGACAGTCGATGATGAACTCAAAACCCTGGTGGAGAACATGCTGGAAACCATGTACGCCACTGAGGGTATCGGCCTGGCAGCCCCGCAGGTGGGGTTGAACATCCGTCTGGTGGTCATTGATATCCCCGAGGAAGAAGAAGAAGGCACCGAGCCGGAAATGATTATGGTGAACGGCGAGGAGAAGCCCATGCGCAGCATCATGCCGCTGGTCTTCATCAACCCGGAGATTGAGCCATACGGCAAGCAGTATCTCTTTACTGAAGGCTGCCTGAGCGTGCGCAACATCCGCGCCAATGTGGCCCGCCCTGAGTTTGTGAAAGCCCGGCTTCCCCAGCTGGATGGCAGCGTGCTGGAGCTGGACTGCGGCGGTCTGCTGGCCCGCTGCCTGCAGCATGAGTGCGACCACCTGGATGGCTTTCTCTTTGTGGACCGCGTGTCCTCTGCCGCCAAGATTACGCTGACCAAGAAGCTCAAGAAGCTCGCCGCCATGCGCTGAGTCTGGCGGCTTCCAGAAGCGAGGCGTACACTGCCCACCGACTGATTTTAACCCTTTCCGACCCTGCGCGCTGTTCAATCAGGCGCAGGGTTTTCAGCCCCAGCAAAGCGGGCAGCATGGCAGTGAACCGCAGGCGGAAAGTTCCCAGGCGGCGGGCATAGTCCAGGCCATCCCACATGAACCAGTACGCCCGCGAGTGCCACACTTCAGGAGTCGTACAAGGACACATTGTTTTTCCACGCTCCCGATACGGGCTTAAATAAACACGTCCGCGGGCGGCATCTTCATCCAAATCCCGCAGGATGTTGACCAGCTGGAGCCCCTGCCCATAACGCACCGCTGCCTGAGCCATAATATCGCGACGTTCCGGGGGGCAGAATTCCGCGCCCATGGTAGCCAGCCCCAGGTCGGTCCAGAACTCGCCCACGCAACCGGCCACCAGATAAGTATAACGGAGGGTTTCACCGGCGGACTCCACTACCTTATGTTCATCAAAATAGGACAAATCCCACAGCTGGCCCTTCACAATGCGAGATAACACACGGCGCAGCAGCTGCCGCTCCACCTCGCTGACCTGGGCCAGTTCCTCCAGGCATTCCCCGAAGCGGCGCAGAAGGGTTGCTTCGCTCTCCTTGGTCTGCGCCTCTGCCATTTCACCACGAAGCAGACGCAGCAGCTCCTCCTGCTCATCTGCCGGCAGGTCACCCAGTACTGCGCGCCGCATCTGCCGCAGCACTTCTGCGCGCTTTCCGGGAGCTGCGGTTGAGGTGTCCGCCACGCTGTCCGTAGCACGGGCCAGCATATAGCCCAGGGCAATCCCGCGCCGCATGGCCGGCGGCAGCCACACCATGCTCAGATAAAACGAGCGGGAAACCGCCTTGAGCAGCGCAAAATCCATAATCAACTCAGCTGGCGCAGCGCACCGCGGATGAGTTCATCCGTGCCGGCCTGCGGGTTCTCCTTCAGCAGCTTCACAATGGCCTTGCGCGCCTCGGTCTGTTTGAAACCGAGTGCCACCATGGCCAGCTCCGCATCAGAGGCCGCCTGGGTGGTGGTTCCCTGCTGCTGGGCCTCCCAGGTGGAAGCCACGCCTATCTTATCCTTCAGCTCCAGGATGATGCGCTCGGCCGTACGTTTACCCACGCCCTTGGCCCGGGCTATGGCCTGCACATCTCCCTGCACCACGGCCTGCTTGAACGTATTGGTATTCAGGCTGCTCAGGATGGCAATGGCCGTGGCAGGGCCGATACCGCTCACGCGGTCGATGAGCAGACGGAAAATATCACGCTCCGCATCGGTGGCAAAGCCATAGAGCACCTGAGAGGTCTCACGCACATGCATGTGAATTTTGAGCATGATGCCCTGCCCGATAACCGGATTGAGCTGGTCAAAGGTAGACAAGGGCACCGTTACCTCATAACCCACACCATTCACATCCACCACCAGCGACTGGGGCAGCGCATCGGCCACGGTTCCGCGAAGGAAAGCAATCATGCCTGGGGCGCTGCGGGTTGAGGTTTGGGTGCCAGCGGGTCCTCCACCTGCTGGAATTGAGCCGCCGGGGTCAGCCCGCCCATTTCCTGCAGAAGTTCCTGCACGCGGGTGTTCAGGCGCTCGTAGTTAATCGGGCCATTCTCCGGCTCTCTGGAGTGCGGGAAAATCACGTAGCTCACCCCCAGGTCAGATACCGGGCGAGCAAAGGGCGTGGCTTTCGGGTTAATCAGGCGGGCCAGACGCAGCGAGCCCTCGCCGGCCTTGAAGCGCGGGCCGAAATCGCCCACAATGGCGGGGAAGACGCGGTCACCCACCACCACGGCAGCGTAGTCGCCCAGCTGCGGGCGGTAAGACTCATTACCGCCATTCTTGAACGTGAGCGGCACCACGATGAAGGAGTCATACTCGGCCAGCAGGAAACTGTACTTCTTCAGATCATGCACCACGTTCTTTGCATGCTGCAGAGCCGCGGCATTTGCCTTCTTATCCTTGCTGAGCCTGGTCACGCGCTCCTCCCAGTGGGGCAGCAGCGGGTTGGGATTCGTGCCGAGCTTGCGCCAGCGGTAGGAGGTCATGGGCTGGTAGTGGTCACTGTTCTTCACCTTGGCCGGCATATCCGGCAGTCGGTCACCATCCGAACCATCGGAAACAACATCCATATCCGCCTGCACCCAAAGCACCTTGCGACCGGTTTCGGGTGCCTCTATCTCCAGAATCGTGTCGGTATCGTAATAATTGTGGCGGTCGAGCAGACGCGCCAGTGTGGAGGCTTCCTTGCGGATGCGGTTCTGCTTGTGCAGGTAGAGCGCCTGGTACCACTGGGAGACCTTAGCCTTGCTCATGAACTCGTTGTACTTGGCGAAAAGCTCCGGCAGCTTCGGATTGGCAAGCTTGAGAGACTCGCCGTCCGCCGCCTTGGGCAAGCGCAGGTTCAGCGCCACGCGCACCTGGTAGGAAGCCAGCGCCTTGCGGTCCTGGGATGCGGTGCTGCCCGGTTCAAACTGCACTGAGCTCAGCACATTGAGGCCAGGGGTCATCTTGCTGATGTGATCATACTGACCGGGTTCCACCCGCTCCGGCAGAGCCGGGGGGAAAGGCGGCAGCGTGATGGCCGGCATGGAAAAGGCCTCCTGCGGGCTCCAGGGTTCCACCTCGATTTCCTCCTCAGGCTCGGGCGGAGCTACCGGCAGCACACTCGGTGCCGCAGGTGCCGGGCTGGCCGGCTTTGCTACTTTCTTCTTCTTTTTCTTCTTTTTAGGAGCAGAATCGTCTGTGGTCAGCGCCTTGACCAGCTCGGCAGGATACGGCGTATAGAGTGCGCCGGCGCCCAGCAGAAGCACCCCCAGCAGCCCCAGACGAAACCACGTGAAAAGCTTTATCTTCGATTTGCGGTGAAACAAGTGTTTCATAATGTTGAAAAAAGTATTATTCCTGAATGGACTCCACCTTGCGCGGACGCATTCCCATGACCAGGCGCATCACCCCCAGCGGCGTATTGCGCAGCAGCCAGCCTATCAAGCGGATGCGGCGGGAGGGATAGAAGCGGGGCTTATTTCTGGCCAGGGCCTCCAGGGCACCATCCACCACCGTGGGAATGGAGGTATACACCCACTTCTTGAAGGAAGAATAGCCATTCGTGCAGCCCGTGCGGCGGGCCACATCGCCAAAACCGGTATGCACCGGACCGGGACAGACGGCCACCACCGGCACCCCGGCCTTGCGAACCTCCAGCCGTATCGCTTCGGAGAACGAGGCAACAAAGGCCTTGGAAGCTGCGTAAATGGCAAAATCTGGGATAAAGAGGTCAGCCGCCAGGGAAGCAATGTTGATAATCCCACCGCCCTGCTCCACCATGCGCGGCAGGAGGGCCCGCGTGAGCTCAGCCACGGCAAGCACATTCACATGCAGCATCTGGTGGTTGCGCTCAGGGGTACTGGCCATGTATTCGCCGTAGTCCCCCAGCCCGGCATTGTTGATAAGCAGGGTCTTGCCGTTCGGCAAAATCTGAAGCTGTTGAATCAGGCGTTCGCGGTCACCTTCGGAAGAAAGGTCACAATTGACCACCGTCACTTTCAACGCAGGATTGGCAGCGCGCAGTTCATCCGACAGTTCCATCAGCACATCTTTGCGGCGGGCCACCAGCACCATGTGAGCACATTCGCCCACCAGCCGGCGAGCAAAAGCCATTCCAAACCCCGAAGATGCACCAGTTATAACAACATGCCCATACATTGTCCGCCTATCATGCCATAATCCACCCCCTCATGGCAAGCAAAAAGCGCATGAATGCACCAGTTCTACACCCATTCAAATATCTGCGCGTGACCGGGCGGCAGTTCAATCGGCAACCCCGGACTTACCAGTGCCGTATCGTCACTTTCCAGAATCAGCGAAGTGGTGTCAAGAAGAGGGACAAAGCGATAGAGGCCCGGCTTCTTGCCGGCCCATTCCATGGCATTCTGTGGAATCTGCATACAGGTAGAGACTGAATCAGTCGGGCTCAGATTGCACACAACGAGCAGCGTTGACTTGGACTTTCGGAAATGGCGCAGGAAAGCATAGAGAGTGTGACCGGAAACAGAATCCCCCGCGCGGCGACCATATCCGGGTGTTTCGAGGTTAGCCCAGTTCAAGCCATAGAAACCACCTTTAGAAAGCGCAGGATGCTGCAGCAAGGTGAGCAACCCGGCCGTGTATTCACGCAAAGCGCGTTCCCGCGAGGTGAGCAGCGCACCATCGTACGCGCCGCCACAAGTCCAGTGCTGCAATCGCGGCAGATTGGTATAATCGAAAATGCTGGTGCGTCCATTATCGCCACCATAACCGCCGGGGCCCTCAGCGCGTTCGCCGACTTCCTGCCCATTGTACACAAGAACCGGGCCGCTAGTGGTGCAGTACTGGGCCACCAGCACCGCCTTTGTCACGCAATCGCCCACGCCCCCCCAATACTGGGGCGAAGCTATGCGGGGTTCATCGTGATTCTCAATATAGCGCACACCACCCTGGAACAAGGGAGATTCTGTACGGTGCAAGCGGTCAAGGTCATTCGCCCAGGCACCACCTTCGTATATCTTACGCAGAGATTCATAGGAAACGCCATCATACACACCATCGAACCCCGCGGAGAGCAACGCGGCATGCACCGGCCCCTCGATAAGCTTCATGTGGTCATCGTACCCCTCTGCCATGAAGAAAACGGAGCGGTCGCGCAGGCGGGCATGGGCAATAATCCAGCGCCAGAAGGGCAATGGCACCATGTGGGCCATATCGCAACGGAAACCACCCACTCCCATATCCTGCCAATAGGTCAGCACCTCGTTCATGAGCTGCCAGGTGCGTGGCAAGGCATATTCGGGAGCCAGCAGACTGGGCAGCGAATCCGCCGCATGACTCCCGTGGCGGTAATCCGTGCCATAATTCAGCTTGGCCGTTTCGTACCAGTCGTAAGCTCCCGGATTCCAACTGGCCACGTTATTTCCCGTCACGCGCCCCTGTCCCCGTTCCGGCAGGAATTCTCCCTCCGGCAGCAGCATTGGCATATCGGTTCCATGCGGTTCCAGATAATAAAATGAATTATCGCGGGAGAAGAAACAGTGGCGATTGTCATGAAGCCCGAAACTGCTCTCCGGCCGCACAACGGAATGGTAATTACGCGACACGTGGTTCGGGACAAAGTCCATGACAGGCACCATACCCCAGCGGCGGCAGCGCGCCAGCAATGCTGCGAACTCATCGCGACGAGCTTCAACCTTCACAGCCAGATCCGGGTCAACATCAAAATAATCTGTCACGGCATAGGGGCTGCCGGCCTTTCCCTTCACTATACAGGCAGGGTCTGCCGGGAGCCCCTCATGCTGCGTCTGCGTGGCATGCCGCAGCACGCCGGTGAGCCACACGTGAGTCACGCCCATGCGGGCAATCTGTTCCAGAGCAGCATCCGTCACGCCGTTAAATGTACCGCATCCATTTGTTATCTTATTCCCCCGCGGCTCTCCCCCGGGAGTAAAGTTAGAGAAATGGCGTACAAACAGCTGGTAAATGACAGGGCGCATAGTGTTATTTCTGAAAAGTACCACGCCGCGCTCATTATTTCAAGAAGAAATCACAAACGGCTACCGCAAAGCCCCCGTCAACAGCACGGCCATATCCCGCGGCAATGGGCTTTCTACAGTGATGGTGCGCCCCTGCCAGGGAAAGGAAAGGCGGCAGGCGTGTAATGCATGACGAGGCAGTATGAGGCGACGCTCCAGATCTGCTGTCCACCCGGCGGCAATGAAATCAAGGTAGCAAGACTCATCTCCGCCATATATCTTATCGCCCACCAGGGGGTGGCCCAGATAGGCGGCATGCACACGAATCTGGTGCATGCGTCCTGTGTGAGGACGGCAGCGAAGCAGTGACATATCGCCATGACGGCTCAGCACCTCGAACTCCGTGCGGCAGGGTTTTCCATCCGGGTGGCAGCACTGGCGCACGTGAATGCGCGTATCAGCCACATCCTCCATGCGCAGGATAGGTTCGGCACAGCATGCAGAGTGCCACAAGGGAGCCCCCTGCACCACGGCAAAATATTCTTTCTGCAACAGGCGCGCCTGCATAGCCTTGCCCAGTTCTCGCGCAGCTTCGGCCGTCTTGGCTACCAGAGTGATTCCGCTGGTCTCGCGATCCAGCCGGTTGATGAGAGAGACCTGTCCACCGGTTGCCAATTCATAGGAAAGTAATTCGTGCAATCCGTGCCAGAGGGTCGGCTCATTCTTTTCCCCTGTGGGGTGTGTGAGCAGAGGTGCGGCCTTGTCCACCACCAGCACGCCCTCGTCCTCGTACAGGACGCGGAACTCCGGGCATACGGCAATGGGCATGTCGTAACTCATAACTCAGGAAAAGATGGCAGGGTCTATCTCCACCCACTCACCGGGTTCCAACCCGAGCTCTGCCAATTTAAGCGGGCCGATTTCGGTACGTTCCAGCGTCACCACCGGAGCCCCCACGGCCGCGAGCATGCGTCGCACCTGGTGATAGCGTCCCTCATGCAGGGTGAGGCGACCGGTGCATTCGCCGGTGAGCACCAGCTCCGCCGGCAGACAGGGAGTGCGCTCCCCTTGCAGCAGCAATTCACCACCGGCAAACAAAGCCACAGCCTCCTGCGGCACCGGGGCACTCGTCGTAAAGGCATACACCTTCGGCACATGGCGTTTCGGGCTGGTCTGAGCATGCTCAAAAGCGCCATCATCCGTGAGCAGCAGCAGACCGCTCGTCTCCTTGTCCAGACGCCCCACCGTATTCACCACTGGATTACGGCGCAGCCATTGTGGCGGCAGCAAATCATAGACCAGTTCCCCCTCCTCTTTATGGCTGCAGGTGCAGCCCAGCGGCTTATTCAGCGCTACATAAAGGCCGCGGGGAAATTCCACCGGCTCACCATCCACCAGCACCTCTTCCGGTTCCACTTTTTCATTCGGCGATTTCACCGGCACGCCGGCGCGCGTCACGCGGCCACGCTTCAACCACTGCGCCACCTCGCGCCTGCTGCAATACCCGTATCGGCTTAAAAGTGCGTCTGTTCTCATGCCAGAGGCATTGTGCCACACTTTTTTGAAAAAACAAGGTTGAAATCAAAGGGACTTTGTGGTAGAACTAGTGAAGAAGCATTGGGCGCCAATGTCTCAAGTTGGCGTGCCCGCGTATTATTCCATCTCTCCATCTTTTCTTATGGCTATTACCATCATCACTGAACGTCAGCTCGCTGCTGACCAGCTGGGTCTTTGGAAGAAGGCCCTGCAGGCTGTGCAGACGAAAAACTACAAATACGCCGTAACTATTCTCAAGACCATAGTGAAGCGTGTACCCGGATTCCTGGAAGGCCGCAAGCTGCTGCGCGCCTGCGAGGTGAAGAGCACCCCGGAGGCTGGCCGCAAGGCGTCCCTCTTCGGTGGTCTGCGTGTCACCACCTCCCGCAAGGACCCGGAATCCGTTCTGGTGAACATTGAGGATGAACTGGAGCGCGACCCCTACTCTGTCACTGCGAATGAGGCCCTCTTTGCCGCAGCCAATGACCTGGGGCTGCCTGAAATCGCCGCATTCGCACTGGAGACCATCTGCCAGGGCATGCCCAACGACAAGAAGCACCTGCACCTGCTGGCGAACCACTACATCAAGAACGAGCAGTTCTCCGAAGCAGCAGAGACCTACCGCCGCGTGCTGAAGGTTGACCCGACCGACCCCGTCGCCATGCGAGGCGAGAAAGACTGCTCTGCCCGTGCCACCATGAAGCAGGGCAACTGGGAGGGCAAGGGCGACTTCCGCACCAAGATGAAGAACGCCAACGCTACGGCTGACCTTGAAAGCGGCGACAAGATGGGTCTGACCCGCGCCGAGCTCGAGGCTCGCCTGGCCCAGCTCTCAGAGCAGTATGCTGCCGATTCCGCCAACCTGCCGGTGGTGAAAGACATCGCTTCCGTGTACGAGCAGATGGAAGACTACGCCAACGCCTACTCTTTCTATGCCTACGCCTACCAGCTCGGCGGCTCCGCCGACGTGGCCCTGAACGACAAGGCCATGGCCATGCACGAGAAGGCCATGCAGGCTGAAATTGCCTACTACGAACAGGTGCTGGCCGCAGATCCCACCAACGAGGAAGCCGCCGCCACCCTGGCACAGCGCAAGGCCGAAATCGCCCAGGCTGTGGTGGCCGATGCCCGCGCCCGAGTGGAAGCCAACCCGACGGATGCCCAGCTGCAGTTCAAGCTTGGTCAGGCACTGTTCGATGCCGGCGAATACACCGAGGCCATTCCCGCCCTGCAGCGAGCCCGCACGAACCCGAACATCCGCATCAAGTCCATGCTCATGCTCGGCAAGTGCTACCACGCCAAGAAGATGGTGGATATGGCTATCCGCCAGCTGCTCGATGCCGACAAGGAACTCCTCACCATGGACGACACCAAGAAGGAAGTGCTGTACATGATTGGCGTACTCTACGAAGAAGCCGGCAACAAGGAGAAGAGCATCGAAACGCTCAAGGCTATTTACGAAGTGGACTACGGCTACAAGGATGTGGCCGCCCGCGTGGAATCTGCCTACAACTGAAGCACCGCCCATCAATTTTTCATTCAACGGCCCGGGAACAGACCCCGGGCCGTTTTTGTGCGGCTGCCTCTCCCCGGTTAAATCCTCAGATAAGCGCTTGGCATGAAGGAATCGCTTTGACATCTGATGCGCCAGGTGATAGCATGTGAACCAGCATGAAACTTCATCTTCACCTTATCACCCTGCTGGCCGGGCTTCTTGTCTGGGGACTTCCCATCTCCACCACCTATGCGGATGACTCCGATTCGACCGCTCAGGTAAGCAAAAAGAAGAAAAAGAGCAAAAAAGACAAGAAGAAAGACGCAGAAGGAGATGAAGCTCCTGCGGCAGAGAGCGTGGTGGGAGCCAAGCTCAAAGGCAATACCTTCTTCAACAACACCAATCCCAATCTGAATGCCGAGTACTTCATTTTCCTCAAATCGGCTTCCTGGTGCGGCCCCTGCAACATGGAAATGCCGAACGTGGCAAAAGCCTATGAGCAGATGAAACAGAGTGGCAAGGTGGAGCTCATTCTTCTCAGCCACGACCAGACAGAAGACAAAGCACAGGCATTTCTCAAGAAGTACAATGCTACCTTTGCCGGGCTCATGAAAGGAGCCTCCATCCCCACCCTTCCGCCGTCCAACGGCATTCCGAACGCCACTATCATGAAGGCGGATGGTACAGTCATCCAGAGTGGTCATGGTTCCATCATTCAGGGCTGGAAGGAAAAAACCATCGGCAAATATGCCATCATCGGCGATGATGGCGAGCCCCGTGTAGGCAAAGCAGTCAAGAAGATGAAGTTCACCAACGGCAAACCCAGCACCAAGGCCGATTTCTACATCTATCTCTACGCTCCGGATTTGGAAAGCGCCCCCGACTCCGCCATTTCCCAGCTTGCCGGCAGCCAGAAAGACCTGAAAAAGGCCAAGGTGGAAGTCATCTTCATTGCCGATGCCAAGACTCCTGCTCATATCTCTAAATACCTCAAATCCAAGAAGGCCAAGTTCCCCGGTATCCAGAAGAGCGATGATGCCGTGGCTGAGCTTCCCGGTATCGGTGACTTGGGAGCCACACCCCAGTTCTGGATGGTGACCCAGAGCGGAGCCGCCGCCCTCAGTGGTGGTGCAGAGCTCGCATCTGAATGGCAGGAAGTTGTGAAAGCCAATCAGTAAGGCCCTAACCCACCCGATTCTTCTCCCGGAGGGAGGCTTGCAGCAGCAGCCTCCCTCCCTTAGTTTTTCCAGCATCTGACGTGGAATAGACTTGACAAAAAGCCCACATTTCTGCCACTAATAGAAGCAGCGAAGCGCCTCGGGCGCCAAAGATTTTCCTGCCATGTCCAAGACTCTTATCATTGCCGAGAAACCCAGCGTAGCTGCCGACCTGGCCCGCGTACTGGGCAAACAACTGGGTAAATTCAAGAAAGATGATACCAGCCAGAGCTATGCGAACGACACCCTCATCATCACCTCGGCAGTGGGTCATCTGGTAGAACAGAAGAAACCCCAGACAGAAGATGGCAAGAGCCTGCCCTGGAAGATGGAATACCTGCCGGTCATGCCGCGGAACATGGAGCTGGAGCCCATCGACAAATCGGCAGACCGTCTCCGCAAAGTGCTGAAGCTGGCCCGCGGCAAGGAGGTAACCACCATCGTCAATGCATGCGATGCCGGGCGCGAAGGTGAGCTCATTTTCCGCAACATCATCCGCTTCGGCAAAATTAAGAAGCCCATCCGCCGCTTGTGGATGCAGAGCATGACGGATGACTCCATCATGGAGGCCTGGCACGCACTCAAAACAGACGAGGAAATGCACAACCTGGCGGATGCCGCTGTTTGCCGCAGTGAATCTGACTGGCTCGTGGGCCTGAACAGCACACGCGCCCTCACCGCGCTGCAGAGTGGCGTGGGCGGGTTCAACGTCACCCCCACCGGTCGTGTGCAGACCCCTACCCTGGCCCTGCTTGCAGCGCGCCAGAAAGACATTCTGGCCTTTACCCCTGAAACCTACCACGAGGTGCGAGCCACTTTCACCGCGAAGAGCGGCAGCTACGAAGGCCGGTGGTTTGACGCAGCCTGGAAAAAGAATGAAAATGCGCCCCAGCGCACCAAGGAGCGTCTGTGGGATGCCGACACAGCAGCCAGCATTGCAAAGCGCTGCCAGGGGCGCAGCGGCACCGTAAAGGAAACGCGCAAGCCGGTATCGATGCCGGCCCCGCTGCTCTTTGACCTCACCTCCCTGCAGAAGGAAGCCAGCAACCGCTTCGGGTTCTCGGCCCGCCGCACCCTGCAGATTGCCCAGGAGTGCTACGAGAAGCACAAGGTGCTGACCTATCCTCGCACGGATTCGAAGTTCCTGCCGAATGACTACCTGAAAGTAGCCACCCGCACTGTTGGTGCCATTGCAGAGCACATGCCGGAGTTTGCGGGATTTGCCGGCAGCATACTGGAGAACCGAAGCGTACGCCCCAACAAGCGCGTGTTCGACAGCTCCAAGGTAAGCGACCACTTCGCCATCATCCCCACGGGCAAGTTCGTGAACCTCACCGGCGATGCCGCCCGCATCTTCACACTCGTGGTGCAGCGTTTCCTGGGCGTGTTCATGCCCAATGCGGAGTACGAGGATACCGAACGCACCACCGTAGTGACCAGCCCCGGTGCAGAAGACCACTTCTACACTCACGGCCGCGTGATGCTCACGCCCGGCTGGCGCGCACTCTACGGCCCGGACAAGCGCAAGAAAGATGAGCTCTGCCCCGTGGCGGCCAAAGAAAACGTAACAGCAAGCAAGGTAGAAGCCACCACCGACCAGACCAAGGCCCCCGCAGCCTACACGGAAGCCACGCTGCTCACCGCCATGGAAACTGCCGGTAAACTGGTGGAAGATGAAGACCTGGCGGATGCCATGAAAGAACGAGGTCTGGGCACGCCTGCCACCCGCGCCGCCATCATAGAAGGCCTTATCACCCAGGAATACATTGCCCGCGAGGGCAAGGAGCTCATCGCCACCCGCCGCGGCATGGACCTCATTGACCTGCTTGGCAAAATCGGGCTCAGCACCCTTTCCAGCCCGGAGCTGACCGGCGAGTGGGAATACCGGCTCAAGCAGATGGAGAGCGGCCGACTGAACCGCGACACGTTCATGAAGGACATCCGCACCTATACCACAGATATTGTGGAAGCCGTGCGAGATTACATGCAGAATGGCAAGAACCCGGACCTGGAGCTCACCTGCCCCGCCTGCGGAGCCAAGGGGCTCAGCAGCCGCGTGGACGCCATTTCCTGCAACAGCTGCAAGTTCCGCATCCGCCGCGTGCATGCCGGGCTCTCCCTCTCGGATGACCAGCTCTGCGAACTCATCGGCCAGGGTTCCCTTCCGGTCATGGAGGGGTTCCGCTCCAAGTTCGGCAAACCTTTCAAAGCCGGTCTGCGACTTGTAGCCCCGCAGACCGCCCGCAGCACATGGAAAGCTGAGTTCTACTTTGATTCCGACCGTCCCGCCGATGCCAGGGCCGTGGAAGCCCCGGCCACAACAGCCGGCACGGTGCTCGTGAAGGACCAGGGTGAACTTGAGCTGCAGGTCAGCGATAAACAGTGGAGCGTGCCCGAATTTGCCCAGGCCGGAGCCCGCAAGGGTTTCACTATGTCCCGCACGATTCTGGGCAAAGAAATCAGCGAAGAAGTGCTGCGCCAGGTTCTGGCCGAAGGCAAGAGCGAGCTGCTTTCCGGTTTTATTTCCCAGCGCACCAACCGGGCATTTGACGCCTTCCTGGTGCTCGATGCCAAGAAAGGCAATGTGGGCTTTGAATTCCCGCCCCGTGAACCCCGCCAGAAAGGCGCCAAGGAAAAGGCTGATAAGAAGTTCACTGCTGCCTCGGCCACCGCAGAAGACCTGAGCAAAGGTACCAATCACGGCCCGGTAAAAGTGAAAGGCAAAGGCGAGTACAATCTTATTGAGACTGAGAGCGCCTGGCATGTGGAAGGTCTGGCCTATGGCAAGGCACGCAAACCCCTGGTAATTCCTCGCACCATGTGCGACATCGAGCTTACCGCCCCCACGGTGGCTCAACTGCTCACCAAGGGCAAGACGGATCTCATCAAGGGCTTTACCAGCCACAAGAGTGGTAAGCAATTCGATGCCTACCTTGCCTTCAACGCCTCCACCGGTCGCGTTTCCTACGAGTTCCCGCCCCGCAAATAACAACAGGCAGAGCCATGGGTGTGGTCAGAAAGATACTCAGCTATTTTGATGTCTTCACCTCAGGCATCCTCATTGCTCTGGCGCTTGGCATTATCGTGCCCTGCCACGGCGCCGGTGCCGTTTTCTTCGACTGGCTCACAAATGCAGCCATCGTGCTGCTTTTCTTCCTGTACGGCGTCAAGCTCTCCCGCAAATCTGTGGTAGAGGGTCTGCTGAACTGGCGACTGCAGAGCATGGTGTTTGCATTCACCTTTGTCTTCTTCCCAGTGGTCATCCCCCTGCTTCGGCCGCTGTTTGAACCGATGGTGGGGGGAGCTCTCTTTATGGGGCTGGTATATGTAGCCTGCCTGCCCTCCACCGTGCAGAGCAGCATTGCATTCACTTCTGTAGCGGGGGGCAACGTGCCGGCAGCTGTGTGTTCCGCATCTGTATCCAGCCTGCTGGGCGTGTTTCTGACTCCTTTCCTGGTGAGTCTCCTCTTCTCCACCGAGGCCGGCGGAGCGCACGTGGGGCTGGATACCGTACTGAAAATATGCTACCAGATTCTCCTGCCCTTCATTGCCGGCCAGCTCAGCCAGCCGCTGCTGCGCAAGTGGGTGCTGGGGCATAAGACCCTCATCGGCTGGAACGACCGCAGCACCATCTGGTTGGTAGTCTACACCGCATTCTCCAATGCCACCAGCGGCGGCTACTGGGACAAATTGCAGGCGGTTCAACTCGGGGGGCTGGTTGTGTGCTGCATCATCATTCTCATCATCACCTTTGCTGCCACCTGGTTCAGCAGCAAAGCACTGGGGTTCAACAGGGAGGACAGCATCACCATCGTCTTCTGCGGTTCCAAGAAGAGTCTGGCCGTGGGAGCCCCGATGATGATGGCCATTTTCGGCACTCTGGACAACAACCTGCTGCTGCCCCTCATGGTTTTCCACCAGGTGCAGCTCATGCTCTGCGCCCACCTCGCCCGCATCTGGAGCCGGGGTTCCGCAGCTGACTCCGGTGGCTATTGATTGACTTTTACCCGCTTTCGTACTATACTTCTGCCGCAACATGATGGAAACGACGGAAGGAATTGTGCGCTGGTCGGCCTCACATTGGGGTGCAGTGATTGTGACCGCACTGGTCACACTGGGCATCATCGGCGGGGCGCTTCGGAAGCCCCTGGAGCTGCGGCAGAAAGTCTGCCGAGCCCTTGCAGTGGTGATCGGGTTGATTTACCTGGCCGACAGCGGATACATTCTCATCACCCAGCACCACGGGAGCTGGGAGCAGAACCTGCCTATCCACTATTGCAGCATGATGCTGCTGGTGGCGGTCTACGCCCTCTGGACACGTAACCGCACCGCATGCTGGGTTCTGTACTTCGGCGCACTCACCGCCTGTCTGCAAGGCCTTATTACACCGGCCCTGGAGCGAGATTTCCCCACACTGCGGTACTTCCTCTTTTTCTGCGTACACGGCATTCTGATGCCGGCAGCCCTGGCTGTTCCCCTGCTGCTGGGCATGCGAGCCCGCATTGCAGACGCGCTGAAAAGCGTGTTGCTCATGGATGCTTATCTGCTGTGCATCCACCCGCTCAATCTGCTGCTGGGCACGAACTACGGCTTCACCACCGCAAGCCCGGTGCCCGGTTGCATTCTGGACTACCTCGGTCCTGCCCCACAGTACTACCTGTTATTGCAGCTTCCGGCTTTCCTTCTCTTCTGCCTCATGACCCTCCCGGTCCGGGAACGCAAAAGGCCGGACACAGCGCCGGAAGTCAAGCGCCAAGTAGTTTGAGGATAACCTCTCGCACGGCGGGGTCGTGTACTTCGCGGGCGTGGGTAGCAGCTTTGCAGCCGTCCTCATCCACCACCTCGGTATCTGCCCCGGCGGTGAGGAGCTGCTGCACCAGCTTATCAAAACCGGACCAGGAAGCCACCATAAGCGGAGTCACCCCTCTCTTATTGCGGGCATCCACCGCAGCTCCATTCTCCAGAAGATGCGCGACTACCTCAGGCTGATTGTGGCGGGTGGCGAAATGGAGTGGCGTATCACCGGCGGCGTTGACGGCATTCACCTGGGCATTATGAAGCAGCAGCGTTTTCACCACATCCAGGTGGCCCTCACCGGCAGCCGTCATGAGTGCGGAAGTACCATCTGCCCGCACAGCCTCGACACAGGCCCCCTGTTCCACCATGCGCTGCACGGCCAGAGCATCACCAATCTTCGCCCATTCGGCCAGCAGCGCAGTCTCTTCCGGTGCAAGCTGGGCCTGCGTGGGCATATACGGAGCCAGCAGCGCAGCGCCAACCACACAGACTGCCGCTATGGAGCCACCAAGAATAGGAATGTAACGCATCTTCATATTGAACAGAATCAGGCGAGTGAGGAGAGTACTTTACGGAGGATTTCCAGGCCCTCAGCCAGCGTTTCCTCCGGCACATTCAGGGCGGGGATAAGGCGCAGGGTATCCGGACCGGCAGGGCATGCCAGCAGACCGGCCTCGCGGCAGAGGGTATTCACATAACCGGCAGGAGTCTGACCGGCAGGCACTTCAAACGCCCCCTTGCGCAGCCCCACGCCGCGCAACAGGCCAAGCCCGCGCACCGTCTCCACACAGGGCAGGTTCCAGCCCTCCACCATTTCCTTAATCTGCTTGCCCAGGCGGTCAGCGCGCTCGGGAAGATTCTTCTCCAGTACCTCAGTGACCACAGCCAGAGAGGTGGCGCAGGCAATCGGGGTGCCGCCGAAGGTCGAGCCATGAGAGCCGGGGCTCATAATGGAGGAAAGGGGCGTTCCCTCGGCATCGATGGCACGGTTGCTCACCCAGAAGCACCCCATGGGGAAACCACCGCCGATACCCTTGGCACAGGAAACCAGATCCGGCTGCACCTCAGGGCAGATTGCCTTCCAGCCCATGGTGGCGCCGCAACGGCCCACACCGCACTGCACCTCATCAATCATGAGCATGAGATTGTGTTCCTTGCAGAGCTGAGCCACGCCACGCAGGAACTCCGGCGAGGCCGGGTTCACCCCGCCCTCGCCCTGCACGGCTTCCAGCATAATACCGCAGGTCACGGGGGAAATAGCGGCGCGCAGGGCGTCCAGGTCATTGAAATCCACATACTTGAACCCGGTCAGCAGCGGGTCGAACTCCACCTGCACCTTTTCCTGCCCCGTGGCAGCCAGCGTGCCGAGTGTGCGGCCATGGAAACTCTTGTTGAATGTAATTACCTCGTAGCGGGGGGAACCATCCGCAGCCGGGCTGCGGTGGCCGAAACGGCGGGCAGTCTTAATCATACCCTCATTACCCTCGGCACCGGAGTTACAGAAAAACACACGTCCGGGAATGCCGATGAGCTTCTCCACCACGATTTCCGCCAGTTTGGCCTGACCGGGGATGCCATAGAGATTGGAGCAGTGCATGAGGGTGTTTGCCTGTTCCGTAAGAGCCTTGACCACCACCGGGTTGCAGTGTCCCAGCGAGCAGGTGGCAATGCCGGCGCAGAAATCCACATAACGTCGACCTTCCGTATCATACAGGTAAGAGCCCTCACCCCGCGCTGCGTCAAAAGGCGCGCGCCCATACGTCGGCAATACATACTGGTCGTTCATAGCAGCAACAATCTACACCTATATGGTGGATTTGTCAATGTTTTCCCGCTCCAGAAGCAGCTGTTTCACGGCTCTTCCGGCGGCATAATTTCCGATTCCGCCACCGGCGGGCAACACACGGTGGCAGGGAATCAGAATAAGCAGAGGATTGGCTGCAAGTGCGCTGCCCACGGCGCGCGCGGCGCCGGGGTGCCCCGCAGCCCGCGCCAACTCGCTGTATGAACAGCTCATTCCATAGGGAATTGCCACGCACTGCTGCCACACTTTCAATCGAAAAGATGAACCTGACAAGGCCAGTCGAGGCAAGGGCAACGGCGTGCCCTGGAAATAAGCATCCAACCATCGGAAAGTCTCCTGAAATACCGCTGAATTCCCCTGCTCCTCCGCCGCACCGAATCGCAACGAAGTGAGAGCAATCCCATTGCTCCGCAATGCCAGCGGCCCCAGGGGCGAATCGTACTGTGCCACATGCATTACTTCTTCTGAGGCTTGGGGGCGGGGCGCAGCTCCGGCATAAAAGTTTCGGCAGTTTTCTGCACTGCGGGGCGGAAAGGAGAACGAGGAGTCTGCTCCAGTAATCGCTGCATGAGGCGGCGCCCGTAAGGCTCCTCCTTATCCGCGAAAGCCAGTGTAGCCTGGAGCAACGATGCACGCACGCGGTTGCGTTCCGACCGGGCGCGTCGGGCCACCTGACCGAAACACTCCCCCGCCTGTTTCAGTTCACCCAGTTCTGCCAGATGCCAGGCCAGCATCTCCAGCAACTGAGCGCCCTCGGGACTAGTCAGCCGCGAGTGCACAGCATTCACCAATTGCGTACGGTTACCACCGCTCTGTTGCAGCAGGCGGCGCCACTGAACAAAGGCATTCTCCCCCGGGCCGCCATTGCGGTTCAGCACGTCAAAAGGGCGATACAGCGGGTCTCCCATCACCACGCCCTGCCACGACAACCAGGGAGTCGCCATCAGCGCAGCCTCTGCCACGGTATACCCCTTCAGCAAACGGTCATGGAAGACATCCGCTTTCAGGCAGCCCCCCAATGTAGGCTCATACACATTGCCGGCAGTGACCGCAGCCCCCCGCTGCAACAGAGCGCCCACCCAGTTATTGGCATCCTTGACCGATGTGCCGCTGAAAGAATGCAGGTGCAACGCCACAGCCCCGGGAGCAAACCGGAAACCGGCGGCAGTCTTCGGGTTAAACGGGCCATTGGCCGGGTGCGCATACCAGCCAAAATAGACGGCTGTATCCTGCATCAATGGGAAAGTGGCAGCCAGCGTCGCCTTGCTCTCCTCGTGGAAAAGAGGCTGTCCCACCTCACGAGACCGGCGTGCAACAGCTGAAAACCACTCATCGCCCTGCGGATAGGGGCCGCCCTGGTCCACCACGGTCCAGCCCCACAGACCGCGGCGTTCCACCTCTGCGGGGAACTGAATCATGCGGCGGATGGTTGTATCATCCGGGCCATCCATTCGAGTGACAGCGAGCACCGGTGGCTTCGCATCTTCCAGCCGCGCATCCTGTCCGAAAAAAGGATTGTTCAGCGGGCCGCCGGTATTGTAATTCGCACCCAGCAGCATCAGCTCCGAATCCACCGATGCGCAGTTCTGAAAGAGGATTCCCGGCTTCTTGCCCGGCACTTGTTCCTCGCGCACACGGAGCGGCATATCAGGCATGAGCACCATGGCCGCCACCGGCTTGAAGCCTTGCTGCGGCGCTGTCGGGAGCTGCCAGCACTCCTGCCGGGCGTGCAGCATGAGCGGATAGCGCAGTTTGGTATCAAACTCCTGCCGGGAAATATCCTGCCCCTTAGGCAGACCGCTGAGCCCTACGCATTGTCTGGCCGGAATGGAGCGTTTCGCGCAATAAGCACGGGCGCACTGCTCGCTGCGTCCGGAGGCGGCGTTATACACCACCACCACCTGACTCGGAGTCAGCCCCCAGGCGGCCATACAGCCCAGCACTGCCACCAGCAAGCCGCGGAACATGGCTCAACATCAGCGTCTGCGGAACAGACCATTAAAAGCATTCATTCCCTTGGGCATCTTCGGCTTGGCGCCACCACCCATCAGAGCAGAGAGGTCGGGCATCTGGCTCATATCGGGCATGCCGCCCTGCCCCATCAGCGCGCTCATATCAGGCATACCGGCTCCGCCCTGGCCTTTCATCAGGGCGCTCATATCGGGCATGCCGCCTTTGGCACCGCCGGCCGAGCGCATAAGATTCTTCATCATGCCGCCCATCTTGCCTTTGCCCCCCATCATTTCCTTCATCTCCTTGAAGTTCTTGATAAAGCGGTTCACCTCGATTTCCGACACACCGGAGCCCTTGGCAATGCGGCGGCGGCGGCTGGGAATGAGCAGCTTGTAATTCAGTCTCTCTGCCGGAGTCATGGAAAGCACAATGGCCTCCATGCGTTTCATGCGCTTCGGGTCCATGGCGCCGTCCGGCAGCTGCTTACGAATCTTGCTGAAACCGGGCAGCAGCCCCAGCAGACCCTCCAGCGGGCCCAGGCTCTGCATCATCTTCATCTGGCTCAGGAAGTCGTTGAAGTTGAACTCACCGCTCATCATGCGGGTCATGGAGTTCATGGCGGATTCCTGATCAATCTTCTCAGCGGCTTTCTCCACCAGGCCCACAATATCACCCATGCCCAGAATGCGGTCGGCCATGCGCTGCGGCACAAAGGGGCCGAACATGTCCAGCTTCTCGCCCTCGCCCATGTACTTGATGGGCTTGCCGGTGATAGCACGCATGGAAAGAGCAGCACCGCCGCGGGCGTCGCCATCCAGCTTCGTCAGGATGATACCGGTGAGGCCCACCGCCTTGTCGAAGGTCTGGGCCACGCGAACCGCCTGCTGGCCGGTAGCAGCATCTGCCACCAGCAGAGCCTCCTGCGGCTCCAGGAACCTGGCCAGTTTCTTCAGCTCCGCCACCAGGTCCTCGTCTACCTCCTGGCGACCGGCCGTATCAAAGATAATCACGTCGTGCTCCTGCCCGGCAGCCCACTTGAGGGCATCCTTCGCCACGCGGATGACATCTTTCTCCGAAGCAGCGGGAGTATACACCGGCACCTCAATCTGCGCGGCCAGCGTGGCCAGCTGGTCAATGGCGGCTGGGCGAATCAAGTCGCAAGCCACCAGCAGCGGTTTGTGGCCTTCTTTCAGCAGACGGCGTGCCAGCTTGGCGCTGGTGGTCGTTTTACCGGCACCATTCAAGCCCACCACCAGCACACGGGCGGGAGCAGGTTCCAGCTGCAGCGGGGCGGCATCACCACCCAGCAACTCTGCCAGCTGGTCGCGGAAAATCTTCACGAGCTGTTCACCCGGTTTCACGGACTTGAGCACCTTCTCGCCCAAGGCTTCTTCCTTTACATGCGCAATGAACTCACGCGCAACGCTGTACTCCACATCGGCATCCAGCAGAGCCATGCGCACATCGCGCAGAGCATCCTTGATGTTGGACTCTGTAATCTTGCTCAGCCCCCGCATTTTGCGGAAGGCATCATCGAGCTTATCGGAAAGAAGCGAAAACATGCCTGATAATTAGCAGAAAACGCCCATACTGTCAAGCAACCACGCCGTCAGCACACGTGTCCCAAAGATTTTGTAGAGAATAGAAATAGCAGCAACATTTTGGAAGAAGCCCCCCTCTGCTCAATAAATTGGAATTTGTCGGGCTGAAAGCCCGAGGAATTCTGAGCCCGCTAGGGCGACACTTTCCATAGCCCAGGGCGTGAGCCCTGGGTATGGTGTAGTAATAAGACCGGAACCCCGCCAGCTGGC
>JAGBDZ010000056.1 GCA_017937215.1 Akkermansia sp.
GCCCAGCGTGGAGCCGCCACGCGGCGGAACGCTGGGTAAATCGAAGAACATACCAGAACCCCGAACGAAGTGAGCGGGTGGCAGAAAGCGCAGCTAAAACACTAAGCCAAAGCTTCCCGTCTCCGGGCTCACGCCCTACGCCGTGGCGGGCTGCCACCCACTCCGCTACGCTTCGGGGTTCCGGTCATTCTTTGTACCATACCCAGGGTTCCGCCGCTATCGCGGCTGCACCCTGGGCTATTGTACTACCGCCCCGCCGGTGGGCGGGGCTCTGAATTCCGCTCGCCTACGGCTCGCTAAATTCCAATTTGTCGAGG
Source organism: Akkermansia sp. (assembly GCA_017937215.1). GTDB lineage: Bacteria > Verrucomicrobiota > Verrucomicrobiia > Verrucomicrobiales > Akkermansiaceae > Akkermansia. The sequence continues at coordinate 318 of JAGBDZ010000056.1, forward strand.
CTTCTAATTATTCCAACACGTATAATTATTCCAACGCGTAATGAGTTATGAAATTTTATGCTGCGCATCTTTTGCCTACAGCATTAGTAAGGCCTATTACACCTTTTTACCCCCACGAACATATTTATGAAAAAAACTTTTACATCTCTCCTGGCCCTGGCGGGCATGGTCGTCGGTTTCACCCTTTGCTCCTGCGGCGGCGGCGGCGGCGGTAATGATGAAATTGTAAATCTCGATGGCCTGGAGATTACATCTTTGACTAGTACGGAAACCTCGATGCAGTTCACGAAAGCTTCGGCCAATTACTATGCCTTGCAACTGAGTTTTGGTGGTTCAAACAGTGATGGCCACTTCCTGGTAAAAGGATTCACACCAGGCAGTCAGCCTCGGGTGGTCGGGGCAATAAGCTTAACTGCAAATTCAGACGTGCGAGCAGCCGCCAACTGGCTGGGCTTGCCCCCTGATTCTAACCTTACATTCAGCATTCCAGACGAGATAGAGTTGACTATGACGTTCGGGTCAAAAACTTCAGGCACTGGCTCGATGACTCGTAAAGGCAAAGTTCTCATCTGGTCCGGCAATCCCTTGATCCCCTCAAAATCTATTGACCTAGCAACGGGCGAGATCCGCGGAGTAGATGCAGAAGGCAATGAGGGCGATGTCATCGACGGCGGTACCCCCGAAATAGAAGTTGATCTCGAAACCAGTTTCCATTATGAAAACGCAAGCGGCATGCTGAAAAAATAATTTCTACATTCGATAATTTTACCAGGCCAAGGCAGAAATTTGCCTTGGCCTGGTTTGTTTATACGCGCCTGACTATTCTAAGGGAACAGCAGGATGCTCCTACAACCGGTGGCGGAAATCATCCGCCGGGGACAGGGAGGCCACAAAAGCCGTGAGGAGGTCGATGCAGCTCTGCACGTCGCGCATGTCGGCGGTTTCGACCGGGCTGTGCATATAGCGCAGGGGGAGTGAGAAGCAAGTGGCGGGCACACCGCTGCGAGAGCGGTAGACCTGGTCGGTATTCGTGCCGGTGGAGCGGCCGGTGGTCTCGCGCTGCATGGGGATTTCGTGCTCGTAGGAGAGGAGCTCCAGGCGGGCATTCACATTGGGGTGGCAGACGGGGCCGTAGCTGAGGCAACCGCCCTGCCCCAGGCGCACATCGCCATAGCGGCCCTTATCCAGGCCGGGGGAGTCGGTGGCGTGAGTCACATCCAGGCAGATGGCGGCATCCGGCTGCAGGCGGAAGGCGAGCATGCCCGCGCCCACGCAGCCTATTTCCTCCTGCACGGAGTTGGCAAAGACCACATTCCAGGCGGGTTTGATTCCCTTCTCAGCCAGGGTGCGGGCGACCTCGGCCAGGATGAAGCCGCAGAGGCGGTCATCCAGCGCGCGGCAGACCAGGCGGCGGCCATCGTTAAGCATGAGCGGGCCATCGCAGTATACACCCACGCTGCCCACGCGGAGGCCCAGGGCCTCCACCTCCTCGCGGGAATCGCAGCCGAAATCCACGTAGAGCTCGTGCAGCTTGGGGGCTTTCTCGTCCGCCGCGCCGCCACGCAGGTGTATAGCCGTGTTGCCGGTGATACCGATAACCTCGCCATCCGTACCCAGGAAGCGGATACGGCGGCCACGGGCAATGGCCACATCGCTGCCGCCCACGCGCTCCACGCGGGCAAAGCCGCTCTCATCGATATAGCGGATGGAGAAGCCGATTTCATCGGCATGCGCATCGATCATGAGGGTGGGAGCCCCCTCCCCCGCGGCGCGCAGCAGCGCCCAGGTGGAGCCGTAGGCATCGCACTGCACCTCGTCCGTATAGGGGCGGATATAGTCCGCCCACAGGCGCTGTGCATCCATCTCCAGCCCCGTAGGCGCCGGAGTCTCCAGATACTCACTCAGGAATTCAGCAGATTGTTCGTTCATCATTTTATCACTTTGGTGTTAAATTCTAATCAGGCCATCGCGTACCCGCCACAAGCTCATTTACAGGCTCATTTACAGGCTCATTTACAGGCTCATTTACAGGCTCATTTATCGGCTCATTTATCGGCTCACATGCTCAATGAAGGAGGAAACACATATCTCCGTTTACATTTATTATAAATAGATTAGGCTACCATCCCAAGCTCATTTATCGGCTCATTTATCGGCTCATTTACAGGCTCATTTACAGGCTCATTTACAGGCTCATTCATCAGCCCCTTCACCTGCATCACATTTCCCCACGTTAACAAACCACTCCCCGTTTTTATCACTTCCTCGCCGAATAATACAGCCAGACTCTGTCAGAACGGCCAGGTCTCGTTTAATAGTCCCGATACTGACATTGAGATACCCTGCAATATCTGCACGCGTCAATTTCGGACATTCGCGCAACCGCTCCAATATCTGCACCTGACGATTAGTCAACGCTACCGGCTCAACTTCACCACAGGACTCAAACACCGTTACAACCTCGCTATCAGTAAAAGAATAGGTCTGAGGGGCTGTTCCATATTCGCGGCAGGCATCTGCGATGCGCTTGATACCGCGGCCCCAGGACTCGACATGACCGGCGCGGTAGAACGCGCGCGCAATAAGGGGGTTGATAGCCTTGGAGCCGTGTTTATCCAACGCGCCTTCAATCACCCACTGCATGGGGATTCGGGCCTGATTGTAAATGACAACCTTGTTATCATACACGCGAATCTGGATAGGCACACCGCTGGAATAGTCGGAGTGAATGATAGCATTGAACACAGCCTCGCGAATCGCCGTACGAGGGAAGGGATAGCGATCCACCCGGGTGATACCATCGTACGAAATCCAGGCACGCATGTACTTGGTGTAAATGAGGTCAATCACCTGATCCGCCTGGCGGAAGAGAGAACCCTCCAGAAGGTCATCGTAGAGGATTTCGGCATCATTCTCAAAAAAGCCCACCTTGATAAATGCACCGGGGAACCAGCGTGTGGGGCGCGGGTGGAAAAGAAGAATGGCGGCACGATTGAGTCGGTCACGGTCATCCAGCAATTCCAGACGCTGCAGAAGCTCGTGGCGGGATATTTCAAAATCCTCAGGGTTCATACGGCGATTTTTCAGAGCCTCCCTCTGAAAAATCTCGAAACTGATGGAATCCAGGTCCTCAGGTGTTACGCGTTCTACAGGAATACCATCCCACTGAGCCCCGGTCTTCTCCAGCAGAAAATGAGTCAGCGCAGTCCCGGTGAGCTGCTGACAGACGCTGCCGCTGCGATAGTAGAACTCACCGCGGCAGGAAACAGGCGAACTCACCGCAGGAACCACGACTTCAACCCAGAACAAATCCGCATGCTTTCGCAGGTTCACATCCACCTGCACACCCATCACATCGCGGACCTTGTTGGGCAGATTCTCCAGGAGTTTCCTGGCAGCAGACTCCGGAACACCAGTGACCTGACCATGGTCATCCAGGCCGATGCACAAGGTGCCACCCTGAGCATTGGCAAATGCACAGATTTCGCGGAGATGGTCATCCTTCCAGGATGCCTTCCACTCCAGGCACTGGTGTTCCAGATTCATCTACCGTTACATATTGGCGTAGCCGATATCGGAGCGGCGCTGGGAGCCTGCAAAATCGACCTTGGCGGCCTCAGCGTGGGCCTTGGTGCGGGCGGCATCGAGCGTATCACCCTGGGCCACGATGGCGAGCACACGGCCACCGGCGGTCACCCAGCCTTCGGGGGTAAGCTTCGTACCGCAGTGGAAGACGCGGGCTTCGCAGTTCTCCAGCCCGGAGATGAGGTCGCCACTGTGGGAGGAGGCGGGGTAACCGGCGCTGGCCAGAATGCAGCAGATGCTCCAGCCTTCGTTGAAGGAGATGAGCTCAGGGGCGAACTCTCCCCTGGCACCCTTCAGGCAGAAGGTGGCCAGGTCGCCCTGCAGCAGGGGCATCACAGCCTCGCACTCGGGGTCGCCGAAGCGGCAGTTGTACTCAATCACCTTGGGGCCCTGCGGGGTGAGCATGAGACCGAAATACAGGAAACCGCGGTAGGGCAGACCATCTGCCTGCAGACCGCGCACCGTGGGAGCCACGATAGTTTCCTCGATGGTCTTGATGAGCTCCGGCGAGGCGAGCTGGCGGGAAGCCACGGCGCCCATGCCGCCGGTGTTGGGGCCGGCATCACCCACCTCCAGGCGCTTGTAGTCGCGGGCCGGGCAGAGAATGAGGTACTTATCATCGCAAATGGCGCCGAAGATGGAAATTTCCGGACCGGTGAGGAACTCCTCCACCAGCAGGCGACCGGCGCCGAAACGCTTCTGGATAAACACCTCATTGAGGAACTCCTCTGCGCTGGCGGCATCCGGGCACACGGCCACGCCCTTGCCGGCGGCCAGGCCGTCGAACTTCAGCACAGTGGGGTACTGGCCGTTGATGGCCGCGATGGCTTCATCATAGCTCTCCACGGCGGTAGCCATGCCGGTAGGAATATTGTGGCGCAGCAGGAAATTCTTGGCGAATTCCTTGGAAGCCTCCAGCTGGGCGCTCTCCTTGGGCGGCCCCCAGCAGGGAATACCAGCAGCGGCGCAGCGGTTGGCCAGGCCATCTTCCTTCACCAGGTAGCTTTCCTCACCTGCCACGCAGAGGTCAATCTTGTTGTCCACCATCCACTGGATGAGAGCATCGAAGCCATCGGCCTCAATGCGGGTGGCAGTCTGGCAGATCGCATCGCTGCCGGGGAAAGTGAAGAGCTCGGGTTTGCACGGGCTGGCGGCCAGGGTCTCTACCAGAGCCTGCTCGCGCCCACCTTTTCCAATAACGGCAATTTTCATGTTGCGCGCATTCTACCATATTCACCCGCGCGGAGCAAGGCGAATGTCTACCATTGACGATTGGTAATTGACGATTGGGGACTTCTAAAAACTCACTAAATTGGAATTTATCGGGCAGTTGGTGAGCCGCAGGCGAACGGAATTCCGAGCCCGTTTCACGGGCGACATACCCATAGCGAGCAATCGTGCTTTGTGTCATCCAAAATTGTGCAAATTTTGAAACCATAAGTCTTGAGCTCCCGGAATCTGTTTTTCTGGGAGCTGAACATTGGGGGCTTTTGTCTCATGAGCAGGAGCAGTCGCTCACTTGACTACTATGCCAGGGGGATGCTTCGCTTCCC
>JAGBDZ010000057.1 GCA_017937215.1 Akkermansia sp.
GGAAGAAGAGGAGGAGGCCTGATCCTCTCTCTAGTTCGGGCCGGCCTTGATGCCCGCGAGTAAGCTCAAGGCCGGTGTAACTCAAGAACCCCTGTCAATAATATGGCAAAGAAAAAAGCACGCGCTGAAGACGATACAAAAGCCGAGCTGAACATGTCGTCCATGATGGATGCCTGCTTCCTGCTGATTATCTTCTTCGTGGTGAATGCCTCGCAGATTACGGTGGCCAAGGACCCCTGCGTCAAGATGCCCAATGCCGTGACCTGCTCTGAAATGAAAGAAGCCAAGGGCTGCGTGGTGGTCAACGTGTTCCCCGATGTGGAGAAGATGGATGAGCGCACCGCCAAGAAGTTTGGCGAGTCTTATGCCCCCGGCATAGTCTGGAGTGTGTCCGACGGCGCCAAGACCATCGGCTACCAGGCTCAGCAGACCCAGGACCTGACCGACTTCATCACCAAGCAGATTGAGATGTGGAAGGCCAAGAACCTGGATCCCGCCATGATTCGACTTTACATCCGTGGTGACCAGAATGCTCCGTGGGAGCGCTCTGCTACCGTGATTCGCTGCGCCGCCGCTGCCGGTCTGTCCAATGTAGTATTCGGCACATTGCCTGCCAAGTAATATAAGCAATAGAAAGATTATCTGATATGGCAAGACGTAAACAACGTGAGGCCGAGCCGGAAGAAGAGCCGCAGATGAACATGTCGTCCATGATGGACGCCTGCTTCCTGCTCCTGATTTACTTCATTGTGGCAACCTCCTTGGTGAGTGAGAAGCGCCTGAGTGTTTCGCTTCCCGGTAATTCCACCGGCAGTGGCACGCCGCCGCCCCTGGAACCCGGTCGCATCAAGGTGGAAGCCTCCGGCGCTATTTACTGGAATGGCGATATGCCCATGGGCGGCGCCATGAACCCCGGCCTTGACCCGCGTTCGGCAGAATACCGCCAGGAGCGCGAGCTCAATGAGCTGGTGGAAGCCCTCAAGAACCTGGCAGAAGCAGCCAAGGCTGCAGATACCAATCCCATCGTGATGGTGGAAGGTGCACCGGCCACGCCGCATCAGCGCATCGTGGACGTGATGGCCGCCCTCTCCGAGGCCGGTATCTCTACCGTGGGCCTGAACACCTCTGCCCCGGAGTAATCCCGTAACCCGGGCTCAGAAGGGGGAGCGTGTCGGAACCAGAATCCGCGTGCTCCCCTTCTTTGTCCCTGACCCCCGACAAATTTCAACTAACAAGAAACATTTATGAATAGTTACACAACAGCAGTATCCGTGATGGCGGCCCTGGCATTCTCCATGCCGATGGTCTGCCAGGCCCAGGACCCGCTGTCTTCTCTTACCAAGGTGAAGGCCCTGGTGAAGCAGAAGAAGACTGATGATGCCGTGAAGCTGTGCGACATGGTCATCAAGCGATTCAGCGGCAAGGGCGCAACGGCCAAGCAGTTCGCCTACGTGCTTCCCTTCTATGCATGGGAGAAAGCCGTGGCCTACTACCAGGCTGGCCGATATGATGAAGCCTACGATGCATTCAAGGCATTCATGGAAGACGCCCGCTGGAAGAATCCGGCAACATTGGCCAAGGCCAAGGAAATGGTACCCGGTCAGCCCGAGGCCTACGAGCCGTACTTTACCTATGCTCTGTTCCAGATGGGCAACTGCCGCTACAAGCAGGGTGTGGGCGAACCCGGCAAGGACAACGGCGACAAGGCTAAGTTTGAGGATGCTATTACCTGCTTTGAGAAGTACCTGGCCCTGGTGCAGAGCGGCAAGGTGAGCAACATGGAGAAGAAGCTCAAGATGGATGGCCAGATTTGCTTCATTCTGGTGCAGGCCAACATTCTGAAGGCTACTCCTGATTTCAAGAAGGCCGCCGAGTATCTTGAAATGAGCCGCAAGGTGAAGGGCCGAGTGCCCGATGAGATGGCCATGGAAGGCCTGAACACCATCGTGAACGTGGCCATTTCCAATCCGGAGAACGTGGGCTGGGTATACAAGCTGATTGAGGCCAGCCCCGCCAGCTATAATCTGGACCCGGCCCGTGCTGCCCGCAACTCCAACAAGTTCTACAACCTGGGCCAGCGTGCCTACAAGGTGATGGAAACCGGCATGATTGAGGGTAACGACGAGCAGGCGACCGAGGCAGCCCGCACAGCCAATACGCTGTTTGGCCTGGTGACGGATATGCCCGCAGCCCGTGCGGCTCTGGGTGCCCAGGTGAAGGCTTTCGGCGCCTATTCGAAGCCCCTGGTGGACCGCGGTACCGGTGTGCGACTGAATGGCGCTAGCAGCAAGAAACTGCAGGCCAGCTACAAGGCCCTGGCAGACAAGGGTACGGAGTTCGATGGCTTCTCTATCCTCTCCACGGCCACTATTGCCAAGGATTTTGGTTCCAACCGCCTGGCCAAGGGTGGTTTCCAGGTGATTTATGACCGCTACAGCAAGCTGGCTCTGCCCGGAAAGGGTACCGAGGGTGCAGCTGCTGAGCCGCGTCCCCTGCGCAATACGGTCATCATGCAGCTGGGTTCCCTCTGCCGCCTGACGGGCGATGATGAAGCCGGTCTGAAGTACGAGAAGATGCTGGAAGGCGCCGACATGGGCGACCAGACCAAGATTCTTGTGTTCCAGAAGATGACCCGCGCCGTGGACGACAAGGATTGGCAGAATGTCATTCCCGCTGCCGAAGAGGTGATGGAGCACTTCAAGGATGACAAGACCAACAAGCTGTACCTGACGGCTCGCTACATGCTGGTGGCTTCCCACTACCAGCTGGGTGCCTACGAAGAGGTGCTCAAGACCGGTCGCGCCCTGATTGACAGTGGTGAAATGACGGCTGCCGAAGGCAAGGATACCCTCAAGCCGAACGAAGCTGCCAACTACGACAACTACGTGTACTTTTTCATGATGGATTCCTGCGCCCGCCTGGCTGCCCAGGACCCCGCCAAGCGTGATGAAGCCATCAAGATTTTCGACGAGTATGCTGCCAAGTATACCACGACTGACCTGAAGATGGCCCCGCTGGCTGACAAGATGTACTATGCCGCCATCGACCAGCTCATGAAGCGCGCCAACGCTGCTGCTGATGATAAGAGCGCAGAAGAGGACAAGAAGCTGGTGGTGAAGTACTGCGACCACATCTGTGCCTCCTGGCCCGAGAGTGACCTGTATCCCACGGCTGAACTGCTTGCAGCCGGTACGCTGCTGAATCATACGGACGATGCGGTGAAGGCCACTTCCATTCCCCGCCTGCAGCGTGCTGCTGACGGCGGTGTGAAGCTGGGTACCAAGAGTGGTCGTTCCACGGCAGCCAACGCACTGTTCTGGCTGGCATCCTACGCCGGTGAGTATCCGGCCGAGGGTGTGAGCGAGGAAGCCGCCAAGGCCCAGTGCCGTGAATATGCCGATCGCTACTGGAAGGAAGGCGATGCTGAGGGCGATCCCTTCTGTTTGCCCATGGTTGCTCTGTACCTGACCATGGTGAAGGACGCGAATGACTTCGACAATGCGGTGAAGCTTGCTCAGAGCACCATTGCCCGCGAAGCCAATTACATGTTCAAGAACGAGAAGGCTGACCCCGAGTTGGAAAAGACCATCAACTCTTACGTGGAGGCCTACATCAAGGGCATGAAGGAATACCACGGCAAGACGCTGACCCTGGAGGAGAAGACGGCTCACTTCACCAGCTTCCCCGGTATCGACCCGAACGACAAGTATGCCAACGCTATCTTCCGCATGGCCCAGATTAACTCCATGAATCAGGAGCTGGCTGCGCTGAAGGAAGACAAGGCTGCCAAGGAGAAGATGGAAGAGCAGATTCAGGAGGTGTTCCGCAACATGACCAATACCTTCAAGCCTGCTGACCTGACTAACTACATCTGCGTGCAGGTGGGTGACTACCTCGTGAAGTACGTAGGCAAGTTCCCGGATCCCTCCGCCCGTACTGAAGAACTCGGCCAGGCTGAGGCATACTACGGTGCCGTCATCGAGCGCAAGAAGGACTTGGTGGCCGATGCTGAGCTGGGTCTGGCTAACGCCCTGGCCTACTCCAAGGATGCCGCTAAGCAGAAGCAGGCTGCCGACCTCTATACCAAGGTGTCCGGTAACCCGGATCCTGCAGTGGGTGGCCCGGCTCTTGTGGGCCTGACCAAGCTGCACCTGCGCACGGGTAATGCTACGGCTGCCGTGGAAACGACGACCAAGTACATGCGCAACCGTCAGAACCAGCGCGACCGCCTGGAGATGATGCTCATGCAGGGCGAGGCCTACACCCTGGCCAACGACCCGAAGAACGCACTGCTTGCCTACATGAACCTGTTCAACCAGTACAAGGGCAAGGTGCAGTACTCCGCCAAGGCATGTCTGGCCATCATGGATATCTTCTGGAAGCGCAACAACCCGCCTCAGGGTGACCGCCTGCAGAAGGGCTTCCAGAACTCCGACCGCTGGACCGCCTGGAACACCGGTCAGCTGTACGTGAACCTCATCCGCCGCAGCGGTGTGGAGCAGAAGCTTACCCCCGAGGAGCGCGATGAATTCAACAAGGTGGTTTCCGCTGTGCATAACTATGGCACGGACCCCGCCGTGATGAAGGAAGACAAGGCCAACAAGGAGTTCCAGCGTAACCTCCAGAGCGGTAAGAAGAAGTAACCATAACCCCTTAGTTCAGAAAAATGAAATCATTTAACTACATTGGATTTGCCCTTGCTGCGCTTTCCGGTATGCAGCTTGCCACAGCCCAGGAGGCTGCCAAGCTGAATGCCTATGTGGCTCTGCCCGGCGCCGGTGCAACCCAGCTGGTGCTGGAACGTGGCGATGGCAATGGCTCCTTCTTCTACCTGCAGAAGGGTACCGACCAGCTGATGCAGGCTAAGGCCTCCACCCTGAAGATGTTCTACATCCAGACTCCGGCGGACATGGCCAATGCTCTGCGCGATTACTACGGTGGTGATTACGCCGCTGCCCGCAAGGACTTCGCCAAGATTAAGAAGAAGTATGCCGCCTTTGCCGGTCTGCCCGGCTCCCCCGGTACGATGGCTGCCTACTATGAGGTGGTCTGCGCCGTGCGCATGCTTGATATTGCCGCCGTGAAGGGCCTGGCTGATGCCGTGCCCGGTGAATCTGCGCTGAATGCCGCAGATGCCGCCAAGCTGGCTGCTGCCAAGGTGGTGGGCATGATTAACGACCAGCCCGATTCCTTTGCTCCCATCAAGGAAGCGGTGGAGGCTGCCATGAAGACCCACGGCCGCAATCTTGATGCCGAGGCCAACGGCTGGCTGCGCTATGCACTGGCCCGCGCCGCTGCTGCTCAGGTGCCCGCTGACCAGCTGCAGGGAACCATCGCTGAGGATAAGGTGAAGGCCGGCAGCGTGGCTGTGGACTTCTACTGCCAGGCTGTGATGAGCATGCACGGCTCCCAGAAGGCTCTGCCGGCTGATGCCCTGAATCGCGCCATGACCCTTCTCTGGGCCATGCCCGGGGTGAAGGAGCATGCCGCCAAGGCACCCAAGCCCATGGATAAGACCGGCTGGAATTCAGCTCCTGCTGATTTCCGCGATGCTGTGGCCATGGCCCGCTACATGAAGACGATGTACCCCGCCCCGGCCGATGCACCGAATGCGCTGGCCGACCAGCTGGATGCCTACTACTTCAACGCCAAGAAGGGCATGAAGAAAGGCAAATAATTAACCAATCCTGATGAACTCCGCAGGTCTCAGCACCTGCGGAGTTCTTTTTTACACCACTTTACCCAAGTTGTCCCGATTATGGTAGATATGCTGGTTCGCTTGTATGACCTGCCGGAAGGCGCGCCGCTGCGCCGCCGCCTGGCAGAGCAGGGGGTGCTGGTGCGCCCGTGCCGCCCCTTCGATATGCATGCAGCAGAGGAATGGATTGCACGCACATTCAGCACCCGCTGGGTGAGCGAGTTTCAGGTGGCCATGGCTCACCAGCCCTGCGGGTGCATCATTGCCACGCAGGAGCGCAAAGTGGTGGGCTTTGCCTGCTATGATGCCACCGCGCGCGGCTTCATCGGCCCCATGGGGGTGGACCCGGCGCTGCGCCAGGGCGGGGTGGGCAAGGCGCTGCTGGTTTCCGCGCTCGAGCAGATGCGCTCCATCGGCTATGCCTACGCCATTATCGGCGGAACCGGCCCGCAGGAGTTCTATGCCCGCACGGTCGGAGCCACGGTCATCGAAGGCTCGGACCCCGGGTTCTATACCGATATCCTCCCCGAACCGTCATGAGTGCGCGAGCTCTCAGCATCCGTTTACCCATTACCGCATGAAAAATGCAAAAAACGTCTATTTTTTTCTGAATCATTACACTTTACCTTGACACGCGACAGAAATCCTGCTAATTTTTGGAACGTAGATTATCTTATTCCCTCCATGAAACGTTTTCTCCTCATCCCCTCCTGCGCCCTGCTGGCTTTCGGCATGCTTACCTCCTGCCAGAAAGAAGAGAAGTCTGCCCAGCAGCTGGCTGAAGAACTGACTGCCGAGCTGCAGAAAGTGACCGACTACAAGACGGCTGAAGCCGTGGCCCCCCGCGTAGAGGCTCTCAACAAGCGCTTCCAGAACGCCAGTGTGCGCGTGTTCAGCGCTGATGCCAACGCTCTGGCTGCCAGCGATGCCAACGCCTACTCCGATGCTGTGTGCCGACTGGTTCGCGAGATGGGCCGAGTGCAGGCCAGCAAGCCTGTGACCGAGTCTGATGGTGAGGTGGACGATGCCTCTCTGGTGTGCGCTGTGGGCGTGGGTGCAGGTGCTCCTGCTGAAGCTCCTACCAAGGACCAGTTCACCAAGGGCCAGCTCTACACCTACAACGCTGATTCCGAAAGCAACAACAACCCGCCCGCCTTTGCTGAGTACTACGGCTCCGAGAAATTGGCTTCCGCTCTTTCCTATGTAGCTTCCACCGATGATAACGGTGCTTTCAAGTTTGCCGCTGAGGAAGACGTGCCCGCCATTCCTGAGGCTGCCGAGGTGGAGCGCGCCGAGATTGCTGCCGGCAGCGTGATGCCCGCCGATGAAGAGCCCGCTGCTGAGGAACCCTCCGCCGATGAGGAACCGGCAGAGGAGCCTGCAGCCGATGAGGAACCCGCCGCTGACGAGGAACCGGCAGAGGAGCCTGCAGCCGATGAGGAACCCGCCGCTGACGAAGAGCCTGTGGCCGACGAAGAACCGGCTGAGGAGCCTGCCGCTGACGAGGAGACGATCGAAGAGCCCGCCGCCGAGGAGGAGCCGACCGAGGAACCTGCAGCTGACGAAGAGATTACCGATGACGCCGCCGGTGAAGAGGAAATCACCGATGACGCTGCCGCCGAGGATGACCTGGGGGGCGACGAGGATCTGGGTGGTGAGGATTCCCTCGACATCGAGCTCTGATATAACATTTTCACCTTGATTATCACGTTTTGATGATGCCCGCCGCAGTTCTCTGAAAAAGAGGGCTGCGGCGTTTGTTTTCACTCTTTTCCCGCCTATGCCCCGCCTCCTGTTCACATGTGCGTACGATGGTCAGCCCTACTGCGGCTGGCAGAGCCAGCGTGGCGAGGAATCGGTACAGGATACGATTGAGGCAGCCATGGCGCGGATTCTGAAGGCCCCGCTGCGCATCGCCGCCAGTGGGCGCACAGATGCGGGAGTGCATGCACACGCGCAGTGTTTTCATGCCGATGTGCCTGAGGCGTGCCGCATGAGCCCGCAGAACTGGCAGGCTGCTCTCAATGCGCACCTGCCGGCCAGTATCCGCATTCTGGAGGTCAGGGCGGTGGCAGATGATTTTCACGCGCGTTTCGATGCCGTGGGGAAGGAATACGAATACCTGATTTGCGATGGCCCGGTGCTTTCGCCCTTCCTGCACGGGCGCGCCTGGCATCTTCCACATGCTTTCGATGCTGCTGCGTTGGCCGCGGCCATGCAGGTCTATGTGGGTGAGCATGATTTCCGCCGCTTTGCGGCAAACCGGGGAAATGAGCCGGAATGCCCCCCGGCGGATTTTTACCTGAGAACTATTTACAGCGCTACGGTGGAGCGCGAGGCAGATATGCTGCGCATCCGAGTGCATGGCAATGGGTTCATGTACCGCATGGTGCGCCTGCTGGTGGGCACTGCGCATCAGGTGGCACGCGGCCGCATGAGCTGCGCTCAGCTGGCCGGCATGCTCACCGACCCGCTTGGCCCCAAGACCCGCTACTGCGCCCCGGCGGATGGACTCTACCTCCGCCGAGTGTTTTACCAATAGCAGAAGCACACTACGCTCAAATGCAAACTGCCCCGGCTGGTGGGCCGGGGCAGGGTAGGGGTTGAGGGTGATTAATTAGCGGCGGGCTGCTCAGGGGCTGGGGCGGGAGCTTCGGGCGCTTCGGCTTTCTGCTCCTTGCATTCCTTAGCTTTCTTTTCGCAGCATTCCTTGTACATCTTCATGTACTTCTCTGCCATTTCGGGGTTCTTTTCCACGCCTTTACCTTCGGCGTACATGCGCGCAAGAGCGCGGCAGGCGCCAGGGTGGCCTTCATCGGCGGCTTTCTGCAGACCGGGAAGCGCCTTGGCGTACCATTCATTGGCCTTTTCGCTGTCGGGGGCGGCATTGTCATTGCCTACTTCGGTGAGGTAGGCTACGGTATACTGGGCGATGGGATCACCATTTGCGGCTTCCAGTGTCACGGTTTCAATGTCGAGCCATGCCTGCGGACCACATGCGCCATCCTTGCATTTGTCGTCGCAAGTCTTTTTGCAGCAGGTGGTTTTGCAGTCGGTGGCACAGTTGGCGGTGGCGTCATCTGCCTGGGCCATGTTGACCAGACCCAGCAGAACAGCGGCGGTTGTGAGTGCAATTTTCTTCATAGGCCCTCATTCTGCACCCAACTTTTCACCCTTTCAATCCAACTTTCTACCTATTTGAAGGCGAATTTTAACCAAATTTGCACCGAATTTCGATTTTTTTGAAAAAAATTAGAAATAATCATTGACTTGGCGGGCGAGTGCGTGTATACTCGCCCCGCTTTCACGTCTCACCCCTGTGGGACGCCCGGAGTCAAGTCGCTTCTGTAGCTCAGTGGTAGAGCGCATCCTTGGTAAGGATGAGGTCGCGGGTTCAAATCCCGCCAGAAGCTTTTTGATTTCTTGCAAGAATAGCAGCTCTAAATTAAATACATATTATGGCCAAAGAATCATTCCAGCGCACCAAGCCCCACGTGAACGTGGGTACGATCGGTCACGTTGACCATGGCAAGACTTCCCTCACCGCTGCAATTACCAAGGTTCTTGCAGATAAGGGTATGGCTGAGGCTCGTGCCTACGATCAGATTGACGGTGCTCCCGAGGAACGCGAGCGCGGTATTACCATTTCCACCGCTCACGTTGAGTACGAGACCGAGTCCCGCCACTATGCTCACGTGGACTGCCCCGGTCACGCTGACTACGTTAAGAACATGATCACCGGTGCTGCCCAGATGGACGGCGCTATCCTTGTGGTGTCCGCCGCTGACGGCCCCATGCCGCAGACTCGCGAGCACATCCTGCTTGCCCGCCAGGTGGGTGTTCCCTACATCGTGGTGTTCATGAACAAGATGGACCTTGCTGATCCCGAACTCGCCGAGCTCGTGGAGATGGAGATCCGCGAACTTCTTTCCTCCTACGACTTCCCGGGTGATGACCTGCCCATCGTGATGGGTTCCGCCGTGAAGGCTCTGGAGGGTGATCCTGAGTACACCCAGAAGATTCTCGACCTCATGGATGCTGTGGATGCCTACATCCCCACTCCTGAGCGTCCGACTGAGAAGCCCTTCCTGATGCCCGTGGAGGACGTGTTCTCCATCTCCGGCCGTGGTACCGTGGCTACCGGTCGTATCGAGCGTGGTATCATCAACAAGATGGAGGAAGTTGAAATCGTGGGTATCCGTCCCACCGTGAAGACCTCCGTGACCGACATCGAAATGTTCCGCAAGCTCCTCGACAAGGGTGAAGCTGGTGATAACGTGGGCGTGCTGCTCCGCGGTATCAAGAAGGAAGACATCGTGCGTGGTCAGGTGATTGCCAAGCCCGGTTCCGTGACCCCCCACACCGACTTCGAGGCTGCCGTTTACGTGCTGACCAAGGAGGAAGGTGGCCGTCACACCCCGTTCTTCAACAACTACCGCCCGCAGTTCTACTTCCGTACGACGGACGTGACCGGTAGCGTGACTCTGCCCGAGGGTACCGAAATGGTGATGCCCGGCGACAACGTGACCATCACTGTTCAGCTCATCACTCCGGTGGCCATGGAAGAGGGTATGCGTTTCGCTATCCGCGAAGGTGGTCGCACCGTTGGCGCCGGTAAGGTTGCCAGCATCAAGGCCTAAGTTGCCTTTCCGAAAAGTTAAAAATGGGTGACCGCTCCGCCAGTGAGCGGCACCTCGGCCAGGGGAGATGGCCGCAAGGTCATCTCCCCTGATAAGCCGGAACACGACAGAGCAAGGTTATAGGGTAATCGCTCAATTGGTAGAGCAGCGGTCTCCAAAACCGCGTGTTGGGAGTTCGA
>JAGBDZ010000058.1 GCA_017937215.1 Akkermansia sp.
GGGGTGGCAGAAATCGATGCAACATATTAAGGCCTCACTTTTCCGTCTCCGGGCTTACGCCCTACGCCGTGACAGGCTGCCGCCCACTCCTGACGTCGGGGCTCTGATAATTCTTTTCGTTTACGAGGGGTTCCGCCGCTGCGCGGCTCCACCGCCTCGCTATGGATATGCCGCCCGCTCCGCGGGCTCAAATAGACGCTCGCTGTCGCTCGCAAACTAATCGACAAATTCCAATTTGTTGATTAGTTTCGAGTTTTTAGAAGTTACCGATAGTCAATCGTCAATCCGAGTAGTACTGCCGGCGGTGGGGATTCATATTCCGGCGGTGGTCTTCGCGGTCTTCGCGGTTGCGCATCTGGTGGCGCTTTTCGCGGCGGTTCACGCGCTCCAAGGTCATCTGACGCTTTTCGTTGCGGCGCTCCAGCTCAGCAATTTCGGCATCCAGGTTCAGGAAATGCTCGTAGCGTTCCTGGGTGAGAATGCCGTTCTCCAGCGCAGCGCGGATGGCGCAGCCGGCATCTTTGCGGTGGGAGCAGTCTGCAAAGCGGCACTGGCTTTCCAGCTCGTTCAGGTCGGCAAACTGGGCGCGCAGGGTGGCGGCATCGGTCCACATATGAATTTCGCGCATGCCGGGATTATCAATGAGTACACCGCCGCCGGCCAGGATGACCAGCTCACGCGCCACGGTGGTGTGGCGCCCCTTGCCGGTGACTTCGTTCACATGGCCGGTTTCGAGCCATTCATCGCCCAGCAGGCTGTTCACAAAAGTACTCTTGCCTACGCCCGAGGAGCCGACCACGGTGATAGTGCGGCCCTTGGGCACGCGGCGCAGATACTGCGGGTAACCCTTGCGCCAGCGGGCCACGATGGGGTAGACCTCGCTGCAGCCCAGGGCGCGGATTTCCTCCACCGCGCGCTTCATGGCCTCCTCCGGGGCGGTATCGGCCTTGTTCACCAGCACCACGGCCTCGGCCCCGCTTTTGCGGATGAGGGTCAGGTAGCGCTCGATGCGGCGCGGGTTGTAGTCGCTCTCCGCATCGGTGATGACGACGACCATATCCACATTGGCACCGATAACCTGCTCCGCGCAGCTGCGGCCGGGGGCCTTGCGGGAGAAGCGGTTGCGGCGCGGCAGCATGGCGCGTATCACAGGCAGGTCCTTCCCCTGCCCCGGGTCCACGGCCACCCAGTCGCCCACGGTGGGCAGGTCGGCATCGGAAACGGCATCATGCCACACCTTGCCGGAAAGCACCACCTCATGGTCGCCCTTGCCCTTGGCAATCACGGTGAAATTAATCTTGGTCTCGCGGATGATACGGGCGGGGTACCACTCCGGGTGCCCCAGCGCCGCCAGAGCCTCTGCATAATCCGGGCCCCAGCCCAGCATCTCCATGGTTACCTTCATGCGTGGCGAATCAGGGTGGCGTGTTCGATGATATGCAGGGCGATATGCTCCTTCGTGTCCTTTTCGAGGTATTCCACATGGTCGGGGTAGACCAGGGCCACCTCGTTCTCGCGGGAATCAAAGCCGATATCGTGGCGCGAAACATCATTCGCCACAATCATATCGCACTTCTTGCGGTGCAGCTTATCCTGCGCGTATTCCTCCACATTCTGCGTCTCGGCAGCAAAGCCCACCAGCGTGCCGGTGAAGCCGAATACATCGCGCATGCTGCCCAGGATATCCGGCGTTTTCTCCAGCTCGATGACCATGCGCTCACCGCTCTTCTTGATTTTCTGCTCCTGCACCGCCACCGGGCGGTAATCCGCCACTGCAGCGCAGAGGATGGCCGCATCCGCATATTTCACCATATCGCGCACGGCATCATACATCTGCTGCGCGCTCTCCACCGGTATGAAATCCACCCCGGCGGGCACATCAAGCGTGGTGGGGCCGGAAATGAGGATGACCTCGTGTCCCTCGTGGCGGGCAGCCCCGGCCAGCGCATAGCCCATGCGGCCGGAGGAGCGGTTGGTGAGGTAACGCACGGGGTCCAGCGCCTCGCGCGTGGGCCCGGCTGTGATGAGAAACTTCATGTCGCCGCCCAGTCTACCACACTGCCCCCCATTTTGCAACACGCGTGTACTAAAGTTTGAGTAAAAATAGGGGCAATTCCCCATTCAGCCGAAATCTGCCTTGCCCCAACTGACTGGTCATGGTAGGATGACGAGCATGAAGAATTGGCTCCGCAGACTAGCCTGGGTAATGGCCGCACCAGTGGTGTGGGTGGGTGGCTGCCTGCTGCTTTGTTTTTCACCCACACCGTATAAGGTGGAACGCACCCCGGTGACGGGGCTACCCCAGCGGCCGTTAACCATGGCTGAGGTAGCCTGTCTGAACCAGGAACTGGAGAACTGCAGCAGAAGCCGCTGGTACATCTCGTGGAGTGTCTTGTTGTATCACGAAGAACATTATCTGGCCGTTCCCACTGCCGCGGGCGGGCTGGAACTGGTGCATACCTGTCCCGCTCTGGTCTGGGACGGTGAACCAGCGCCGGCAGTCGATGCCGTGATTCAGAAATGGCGAGCCGGACTGAACAGAAATGGAGGGAGCATGCCGTGAAAACCAGGAAGCGGATATATTGCAGCATACTGGCCGCGTGGCTGCTTTTCTGCGTGGGGCGTACCCTGCTCCTCTGCATGGGCGGTTATGCCGAAGTCAGCACCAAAGGCGAATGGGATTCTCTCTGCGCTTTCTACGACAACACGGAAACCTGCGGCGACATGCCGGCCGCTCTGTTTGCCGATTTGAATGCAAAGCTGGAAGCCGCACAGCCCGGTACTCAATTCTTCTACACCCCCTACAAAACCAACATCTACACCTACCGGGCACTGATATGTACCCCTGCCCCCGGTGAGGAGCCCCGGCTTTCCCCTGCAGCGGAAGCCGTCATCTCTGCCTGGAGCCAGGAATCCGGATACTTCTTTTATTGATGAGGCAATTAAAGATTGATGCGTTATCCGTATTGGTGGTGACGGACAAATTGGAATTTGGCGAGCCCATACAGGCGCACGTAGTGCGCGGAATTCTGAGCCCGGGCGACCGCCAGTAGCGCGGGGTGGAGCGACGTAGTCGCGGAACCCCGGGTTAGCTCAAAAATATATCTGAGCCCCGAACGTAGTGAGTGGGCGGCAGCCAGTCACGGCGTAGGGCGTAAGCCCGGAGACGGAAAATCGTTGCTTCACAATAAGCTGCGGCCCCCTGCCACCCCTCCACGTTGGTCGGGGTTCCGGTTATTTTTTATTCCAAACCCAGAGTTCGGGGCTTCGCGTCTCGCGTTGCTCGCATGCTACGCCCTCGCAGGCCGCCGCTAACGCGGCTCCACTCTGGGCTATGGTTATACCGCCCTCCGGGCTCAAAATTCCGCTACGCTGACGCTCCGCAAACTACTCTACAAATTCCAATTTGTCGAGCACTTTTTTCAATCTTTGGGACACGTGTGTTCTGATTCATTATTTTAACTAATTTTTATTCTTAAACATATAATCATAAAACGTTCTAACAAATTTTTCATTTAAACACAGAATTGTGCTGGACAACCCCACTAAATAGATGTAGTATGAGCCATGGTTTGCAACAAATCGCCACACGTATTATTCCGGAAATTGCTGGAAATACTTGACGACATGCGCCGCGACAGCATTAAGGCAATTAATGCTCCGGTCCAGAAGAAGATGTATGGATTGACCGTGCGTCAGGGTTCCGCGATTTCGCAACTGAAACTCATGCAGGAAGATGCCCCGGAGGGGGTGTCTTTGAAGTCCCTTGCCCAGCGAATGCAGATGACTATCCCGGCCACTTCCCTGCTGGTGGAAGTCATGGTAAGCAAAGGCTTCATGGAGCGCAACCCCAACCCGAATGACCGCCGCGCCGTCTGTATCAAGCTGACGGAACGCGGTTTATCCCTGTTTGACGATGTGTATGCCCGGTTCCACGACGAGATTGACCGGCGTGCACAGGCGCTCACGCAGGAGGAACTGAATGCATTCTCCTGCATCGTGGAGAAAATGAGCAAGTAAGGCAGAAAGGCGGTCCGCAAGACCGCCTTTTTTGCACGGTAGAGCTTGACTTATCTCGAGCATTCATGGTACTATGGTACGCGAACAGTGGGATAATCATCCCCGCAACCCCATAGAAAAAACTTTTATGCCGAACCAACCAAATCTGCTGGCCCAGGTGCGCCAGCACCTGATCAGCCACGGCGAAGCCTACCAGTGGGTCACCATGGGGGCGAACAGCGAAAAGATCGGGCTGGCGTATCTCCCGGTTACCAACACGGAGATTCCATGCTCATTCATGTTCACGGAGCTCAAAGACCCCTGCAGCCTGGTGTTCGACGTTAATTTTGCCTACCGCATTTCCCCGGCAGACCGCGCTGAAGTGAGCGTGCTGCTGCTCACGCTGAATGCCAACCTGCCGGAGGGGCAGCTGCTCATTGATATGGAAAGCGGCCTGGTATACTACCGTCTCAAATACGTGGTGACCGATGCCAATGTGAGCGACGAGGAAATCCGTGCGCAGATTAAGCACATGGAGGACGTCGGCATAGGCATGGCCCACACCTACCCCCGAATCATCATGCAGGAATTCCCCCTGTATTAATACCAATTCACCCCATCAATACCAAATATATGTCTATTGAAAAACCTTTGGAAGGCAAGGTCGGCATTGTGACCGGCGTGGCCAATCATCGCAGCATCGCATTCGGCATTGCCAAAGCCTGGCATGCCGCCGGCGCCAAGCTCATCTTCAACTACCAGGGCGAGCGTCTGAAGGACGGAGTCATCAAGCTGGTGCGTGAGCACTTCGGCGAGGATACCCCTGTCTGCTCTCTGGATGTAACGGATGACCAGTCCATTGCAGATTTCTTCAGCTTTGTGAGCGAGCACACCGACCACGTGGACATGCTGCTGCACGCCGTGGCCTTTGCTCCGAAGGCTCCGGGTACTCTGGATGGCCACTTCTCTGATATTCCGCGCGATGCCTGGAACCTCTCCCTGCAGGTATCGGCCTACTCGCTCATCGCTCTTTCCCGCGCCGTGGCTCCGCTCATGGTGAATGGCGGTTCCATCACCGCGCTGACCTACTACGCCAGCCAGAAGGTAGTACCGAACTACAACCTGATGGCCGTTTCCAAGGCTGCGCTGGAGACCTGCTGCAAGTACCTGGCCTATGACCTAGGCCGCCGCGAGGCTCCCATCCGCGTGAACTGCATTTCTGCCGGTCCGGTGCAGACTCTGGCTGCCCGCGGCGTGTCCGGTTTCACCGGTATGTTCAAGGTGTATGAAGAGAAGGCCCCGCTGCAGCGCTCCTGCACGCTGGAAGAACTGGGTGCCACAGCCACCTATCTCGCCAGCGATGGCGCAGCTTCCATGACCGGCCAGGTGCTCTATGTGGACGGCGGTTACGAAATCGTCGGTATGTAAACCACGAACTGCATATTCAACAAAACAGGAAAGCCCGAGGCGATGACCTCGGGCTTTCTTTTCAGCATCCCCACGCGGATTCGAACCGCGGTTCTATGACTGAGAATCATATGTCCTAACCCCTAGACGATGGGGACATGGAGTACGCGCGGAGGGATTTGAACCCTCGACCAACGGATTAAAAGTCCGCTGCTCTACCGCTGAGCTACGCGCGCACTAGCGCTGTGCAAAACAGCGAGCGGATATTACAGGCTACGCCGCGCAAAGTCAAGCATAAATCTGAATAAAGGCGGAAAAACATGGACAAATGGAGTGGGAAATGCTATACAGGAGCCATGAAATGCCGCCCCCTCCTGCTTCCCCTACTGCTCAGCTTGCCTGCGTGGGCAAGTGAAAGCATGGGGCTGAGCCAGTGGGATGTGGAGGGCATGTTTGTGCAGGCTAAGGCCATGCTGGAGGACCGCTCCATTCAGGATGTATCCGCAGTGCCTATGCTGCTGGAAACCTGCGCCCGAGAAAATCATCCGGGGGCTGCGCATCTGCTCATCGATGTGTACGAAGGTAAGTTCAAAGGCCTGGAAGCAAACCTCCGGAAAGCGGCGGACCTGGCACGCGGCCTTGCCGAATCTGACCGCCTGGATTTGGCCGCTGGCGGGCAGAGTGATGTGCGCACAGAGGCGATGTACCGCCTGGCTCTCTACCTGGAAAAAGGCAACGGATGCGAAAAGAACGAGGCCGAAGCCTGCTCCTGGATGCGCCGGGCGGCAAGGCGCGGTATGCCCCAGGCGAATGTGGAACTGGCGCGCTATCTCATGAATGGGCTTGGCACCAAAGCGGACCCTCGCCAGGCCTGGCAACTGCTGCACATTCAGGCAAAGGCAAACCCGAAAACACCGCACATATTCTTCTACATGGGGCATATGAGTGCCCAGGGCATAGGCATGCCGAGGGATGCCCGCAAGGCCTTTGAACTTTTCCGCATGGGCGCTATGCAGAACGATGCCCGCTGCCTGAATAACCTCGGGACCATGTTTGAAAAGGGCTATCCCACTCCCCGCGACCCGGAAAGCGCCCTGAAGCTGTACCGCATTGCAGCCTATCTGGGAAATCGCGAGGCCTCGGCCAACATGCAGCGTCTCGCATTCAAGGAAGGGGTGCGAGCCCAGCACATCAGCTCCACGCCCGCGCGCAGACGCATCGACAACGCAACCCTGCACCTCATTCAGGCGCTTCCGGTCAGCGAATACACCAGAGAACGCCTGCGCGACTGGCTGATACTCAGCCCGGATAGTGAAGAATCCTGACCATGCACCCGATACGTCAGGCTCTGGAGTATGCGGCGGCCGCCCTGGGGTTTACCGGGGTTGGCGTGGCGGATGCTGCTACTCCGCAGGGAAACAGACTGCAGGAGTTCATTGAAACCGGCAAGCACGCCGGTATGGAATGGATGGCCCGCCACCTGCCGTCCAGACTGAACCCGGAGCTGGTGCTGCCGGGGGTGCGCCGCGTCATCATGCTTACCTATGAATATCCCCGGCAGGATTCCCGCACCGCGCCCGGCTGCATTGCGCGCTACGCGCAGGGGGAGGATTACCACAAGCTGCTGGCCGGCAAATTAGCTGATTTGGATGAGACTCTGCAATTCTACGGCGGCACGCAGCGGACTTTCACTGACAGCGGCCCGGTGAGTGAGCGTTTTTTTGCCGCACAGGCGGGGCTCGGGTGGATTGGCCGCAATGGGCTGCTTATCCGTCCCCGGGGTGGTTCTTATTTTTTTCTGGCCAGCATCCTGACCACGCTGGAACTGCCGGTGGATGCTCCCATGCCCAACCACTGCGGGAACTGCCACCGCTGCGAGACGGCCTGTCCCACCGGAGCTCTGAAAGACGGCTGCTGCGATGCCCGCCGCTGTCTTTCCTACTGGACTATCGAGTCGAAAACACCCCCTCCGCCTGATATTGCCGCCGCCCAGCAGGAGCACCTGTACGGTTGCGACGCCTGCCAGGAAGCCTGTCCCTGGAATCGTCTGCCCTCCCCACACCGCATTGATCCGCACCTGCTCATGACGGCCACGCTGGCAGAAACCGCACCGGCGCAGTTGGCTGAGCTGACTGGCGACTCCTTTGAGCATTTCTTTGCGGGCAGCCCCATCCGCCGCATTGGCCCGGAGCACTTGCGCAGCAATATCGCCAACGGCAATTTTTGAACATACCCCCTATCTAACTCATCAGAATATCAGAAAAAATGATTGATTTTACACAGATTCTGGCTCAGGCATCCTACTACTACGGCTCAGGCAGTGATTATTATTATGGCGCCGGTCAGTCCGCAGGTGCCATGTACAGCGGTGTCACCCTCATTGGCCTGGCGCTGGTGCTGCTGGCCGCCATGGTCGGCGGCATCGTGCAGATGGGGCTGAAAAATGCGTTCACTCGTTACTCGGAGGAACCGGCTCCGCTCACCG
Organism: Akkermansia sp.; assembly: GCA_017937215.1. Classification (GTDB taxonomy): domain Bacteria; phylum Verrucomicrobiota; class Verrucomicrobiia; order Verrucomicrobiales; family Akkermansiaceae; genus Akkermansia. Next base: position 7,892 of record JAGBDZ010000058.1, read on the forward strand.
GTGCAGAAACAGCCCGCCGCATGCTCATGCAGTACGGCCTGGGTGATGTGCAGATTATCTCCACCAAGGGCAGCCTTACAGACCATTACAACCCGCTGGACCGCACGGTGAACCTGAGCGAAAGCGTGTACAACGAAGCCAGCGTGGCCGCCATGGCCGTGGCGGCCCACGAGTGTGGCCACGCTGTGCAGCACGCGCAGGCATACCCCTGGCTTGGTTTGCGATCCTCGCTGGTCCCCATGGTCAACATAGGCTCCCGCCTTGGCCAGATTGTGCTCATGGTGGGGCTGGCACTTCTGGCTATGGGCAGCGGCACCACAGTGGCCTGGATTGGTCTGGCGCTCTATGCCACTACCACCCTCTTTGCTCTGGTCACCCTGCCGGTGGAGTTTGATGCTTCACGCCGGGCTCTCGCGTGGCTGAATGACAGTGGCATGGCCGACCGTGCCATGCATGGTCAGGCCGGAACCGCTTTGCGCTGGGCTGCCATGACCTACGTGGCGGCAGCTCTTTCATCGCTCGCCATGCTGCTTTATTATGCGCTTATTCTGTTAAGCCGCATGAGCAACAATCGCGAGTAAACACACGGATATGAACCGGCAGGGACTTCAGGAACTGGTGCGGCACCAGCTGGGTGGCACGGCCACCCCCATGGCGGCCCAGATGGCGCTCGATGCGGTCCTTCGCTCCATTGCCGAGGGTATCAACCAGGATGGCGAGGTGAAACTTGCCCATTTCGGTACATTCCGAGTGAAAAAACGAGAGCCGCGCCGTCTTCTCCTTCCCGGCTCTGCCACAGAATGTGTGCTGCCTTTGCGTAAAGTTGTCATCTTTAAAGCGCATTGATAAGGCTTGCTGAGAAAGACTATACTGAGATATTTAATCTGCTCATGGAGATAAAACCTGTTATTGAGAGCAAGGAGCTGGTATACCCGCTGGTCACTGCGGTTGTGGTGGGGACTGTGTTTTTTTCAGGCTGCCAGCAGCAACAGCAACTCCAGAACGCAGCACCACCGCAGGTGCTTGGTGGAGTGATGAAGTGATGCCGGCTTTAGCTGAGCAAAAAAGAAGCCAGTAATCCCCCGCATATAAAAAAGCCGCGCGTCGGTGGTTTCCGATGCGCGACTCCAATACTTTACCCGGAGGGGAAATCAGTCCTTTGTGATGCTGAACTGGCCGTGGGTATTGCGGTTGTTCTCCTCATTGCCGAAAGTGATGAGCACGCGGGGCTTCTTCACCTCAGCCGGGGCGGTCATGGTGTAGAAGTGGTCCTGACCATTATCAGCAATTTCAGTGGTGCGCACATCCTCGGAGAGGAGGGTGTCACCATCATAAAGCGCCACGCGGGTGATGATGGCTTTGTTGCCACCGGTGGGCTTGAAATGCAGTTTGTAGGTGCCGGCGGCGGCGATGGGCAGGCGCCCCTGCAGCTCTGTGGGCATGTTGGCAATGGGCAGCGTCTCCGTCGACCAGCCGCGCACATACTGCAGCCCCAGGGTCCAGTCGCGCAGCACCACATCGGCACTGCGGCCCAGCACGGAATCCGGGTCAAGGCTCTTCATGAGCTCAGCATACTTGCGGATGAGGTCGGAGCCACCTGCGCCGGCGCGGCGGCGGATGGTGCCGATGGTGAAGGCACAGGCGTTCTGCTTCTGCTGCACCGTGTGCAGCGGGTTGGCAATGGCCTTGTCCATTTCAACCAGAACATCAGCCAGGGGCATATCATTCACTTTGTCGCCCAGTGGATTGTTGTAGAAATTCAGCGCTGCGAGGCAGCCGGCCTTGTCGTCGGGGTCTGCCTGTCTGATGAGGTCCTGCACTCGGTCGGGACGCTCCAGATTATCGACTCGGCAGGCCTGGAGGAGGAGTCGGGCTCGTTCCTCGCCCTGGGCCTTATCGGCCTGAGCCATGATACCCAGCTGTTCGACCAGCTTGGCTTTGCGGCGGGTAATGGTGAAGGCAATGCGCTCCGGGTCCGGCTGCACCATGGCCGGGCCGCAGATGATGGAGTACTGGCGGCCGGTCTTGTCATACATGACCACTGCGGGGAAGGAATGCGTGCTGTGCACGTGAGGCAGCTGGAGCTTGCCCATCACCTTGTTGAATGCTTCTTTCTCAGCGTCGTCCATGCTATCGGGCAGGGGCACGAGCATCATGACCGACTTGCCCGCAGCCTTGATGACCGCGGGAGCATTGTACAGAGCTGTGATGAGCTCTTTCGAGCGCTTGTCCCAGCCCTGGCCGTAGATGAAGAGCAGGTAGCCTTCGTCATTCACCTTGGCCTGGGCCTGTTCGTAAGTGGCGACCTGGGTGGCAGCCTGAGCGGGCTGCAGGGTGGCAGCTGCGGCCAGGCACATCAGTAAGGAAAATGCAAGTTTCATTGTGTTGCAGAGAAAGGGTTAGTGAATCAGGCTGCGGGAGTTCCGAACACGTAGAGACCGTCCACATGGAATACATCCTGCGAATCCGGGCGGATGATGCGCACATACAGGGCCTTGGGCTGTTCAGCCGTCAGGTCGATGCGGATGAGCCGCTGCGTGCACTTGCCGGTGAGCTGGCCCGCGTTGTGCCAGTCATCGTCCTTGCCGGTTTCAGAAATCTGCACCTGGAGACCATGGAGTCGATCCCAGTTGGCGCTGTCAGTGTGAGCCGCAACCACAACACCGCTGATGGTGGCATACTTGGGCAGCTTCACGGCCACCCAGGGGTTAGTATTGCGATCGGTGTGAATCTGACCACCCAGCTTGGTGAGCACGTTGGCGTGCGTAGCGGGCCAGTCCCACTGGCTGGTGGAAGAGGCGTATATCACGCCGCCTTCAGATACCAGCTTGCCGGGGAATGCTTCAAAATCGCCGATGGGGCGGTTCATGTGGGCGGACTCAGCGGGAATCATCTTGCTCACGGCCTGGAAGGCGCCGGCATCGCGCAGGGCTTCGGTGGTGAGCACTGCATTCGCCAGGGCCTTGGTGCGGGCTTCGGGGCTCATGCCCTCGCCTGCGGTGATAGCCTCGGTCATGATGCTCAGGATGCGGGTCTTACCCTCATCATCCAGCTCCTTGAGGAGATTGTTACCGCACTCCAGGGCGAAGGAAGTGTAGTCCTCGTTGGAAACGGTGTTGTTGATGAGGCTGCGGAATACCTGGCAGGTGTTTTCGGTGGCGGCATCCTTGCGGGTGTCGTTCAGCACAGCAATCTGCTTTTCCGCCAGCTCCTGAATTTTCCAGCGCTCGGGACCCTTGGCTTTGATTTTCTGCCAGAAGCAGGAGAAGACGCTCTCCAGCGTTTCGGCAGAGGCGCCACTCTTTGCCAGATCGTCGTACACGATGCTCCGCACCAGGGTGGAGGCGCATTCGGGGTACACCGGCACCATGTTGTCGCAGATGCTGGCGTTGAGCTCCAACCATGCCTGGGTATCCTTGGCCATGTGGGCTTTAATCAGTTCTGCATGCTCGCGGTAGGCTGGATAGTTGAGCGGCTGGGTGTCTTCGGCATGCAGGTAGAGCAGGTGGGCGTGGCCGGGATTACCGGCCAGCTCCTCCATTTTGGCGAGTGCCCGGTAGGCATTGGAGAGTCGGGTGGCCTGTTTCTGCTCTCCGGAATACAAATCTGTAGTGAGGTGCAGGGAGGAGTAGTTGTAATTATCCATCCATGGGCGCCAGTGCAGGCCGCGCTGCCAGTCCACGGAATAGGCAGGGGTCCACTTGCCGTCCACCCACACCACGTAGGCGCAGTGAGCCGGTTCGCCCATGGTCAGCCCGGGCACGCCGTTGGCGCAGGCCGCCGAGGCGCCGAAGTGCGACAAACTGCCACACACACCACCCACTTCCAGCGTGAATCTGTGGTGCTGGCCGATGTAGAGCCCTTCAAAGGCATCGTAGTAGGCACTTCCATGCACACTGTCGCCGTATACATTGTTCAGCACGTAGCCGCAGCGCCAGCAGCAGCCGGTGTAGCGCTCATCCGGCACATTCACGTTGTAGAGAGCCCATTCAAAGCTTTCCGGCGTGCCCGAGGAGTGGTCGCCTTTCCAGCCACACACCACGCGGCGCTGCCAGAACGGCAGAGTGTCGAATACACTGTGCAGCCGATTCTGGCGCCAGTTGCGCACAAAGTATTCGGCTCGTTTGCAGGCGTTGTCCACCGTCCATTCAAAACGGGCAAACTCAAGCGCTGTGGCCGTGGCAATATCGCGCGGCATGCGCTCATCCGGCAGCATTCGGGTATAGCGCTCCATCATGTTGGCCAGCATGTTAAGCATGCGACCCGGCATGATGCATTCGCCACTGTATACTACGTCACCAATCCAGCCCAGGTCATTGGCCATCAGCGTGATGATGCGGCCGCCGCGTGGGCGCTTCACCACATCGGCCATGCGCACAGGCTGCTTGAGCTCGGCCTCCAGTTCGGCGATTTCACCACGCAGTTTGTTAATCTTGTACTGGGTTGAGGCCTGGGCGTTTTCGCCCAGTTCTGGCAGTTCTTTCTCCAGCGCTTCCAGATTCTTCCTGCGGGATTTCACCCGGTTCGATATATTGGCCGTGTAGACCTCGTAATTCTTTTCGGAGAGCACTTCTGCATTGGCCAGGTGCCAGTTCGCCAGCAGCAGTCGGTTGAATTCACTCTGCAGAAAGGCTTTTACTGATGCCTCATCTGTGCCTTTCAGGCGTGCCTGTATTTTCTTGCCCAGCGTATCGCGCAAGGCTGCGGGGTTCTGCCAGTCCTTGTTTGTGGTCAGGGAATAGACCGGTGCCGCAGGCTTGGGTGCTGCCGGCTGCGGCAGCACCGGGGCCGGTGCTATCGGCTCTGGTTGCTGGGCACTGACGCTCAGTGCTCCGCTCAGCAGTAATGCTGTTACAATGGAAGTGTTCTTCATGTTCTTCAAATGGGAAAATTCAAGCTGCGTGCATCATAGCGCTACGCGCATGATACGTCAAGCAGATATTACGGAAAACTTAATCACTTTCACATGTGTCCCAAAGATTTTTTCTGAGAGACGCAAGTGCCCATAAATCCAAGGCTTTCCGAAAAACGCTTTGAAAGAAGCCCCCCCGCATCCCGATAAATTGGAATTTGTCGGGCTGAAAGCCCGAGGAATTCTGAGCCCGTTAGGGCGACATAATAATAGCCCAGCGTGGAGCCGCTACGCGGCGGAACGCTGGGTAAAACGAAGAATATATCAGAACCCCGAACGAAGTGAGCGGGTGGCAGAAATCGTTGCTTCACAATAAGCTGCGGCCTCCCTGCCACCCCTCCACGTTGGTCGGGGTTCCGGTTATTTTTTATTCCAGACCCAGAGTTCCGCCGCTAACGCGGCTCCACTCTGGGCTATGGTTATACCGCCCTCCGGGCTCAAAATTCCGCTACGCTGACGCTCCGCAAACTACTCTGCAAATTCCAATTTATCGAGCACTTTTTTCAAACTTTGGGACACGCGTGAATCACTTTTTCCCTCCGGCAGGAGGGTGATGAGGGTGATTTCCGCGGGGGTGAAGAGGCGGAGGGGGAAACCGGACCAGAGTGAGGTGCCGTTGGAAACATAGACCTGGGTGTGGCCTATGCGGTGGAGCCCCTGGGCCAGGCCTCCATTGAAGCGGGCAATGATTTCGCGGAGTCCCGGGGCGTGGCCGCCATGCGTGTGGCCGGAGAGCTGGAGAGCCACACCGCGCCGGGCGGCTTCTGCCGCCATCCTGGGCTGGTGAGCCAGCAGCACCACCGGGAGCCCGGCAGGTGCACCGGCGAGGGCTTGTGCCAGATCCGGCGGGGGGCAGTTGTCGCGCGCGGCTGCGGGGTCGGTTACCCCGGCCAGCACCAGGTGGCCGGGCCCGGGGAGCACGTGTTCATTATTCAGGAATCGAATGCCGAGTTTTTTCAGATAGCGCTGCCAGGCATCATGCCCGGAGAAATAGTCGTGGTTGCCATCCACCGCATACACCCCCCAGTGCGCATCCAGGTGGCGCAGTGGAGCCAGAGCCGGGGCCAGGGAATACAGGTGGCCATCCTCGAAATCGCCGGTGATGACCACGGCATCGGCCTGCAGGGCATTGGTGCGGGTTACCACTTCGCGGAAGAATTCGGCCTGCTTGTAGCGGTCGGCGTGCAGGTCGGTGAGCATGGCGAGGCGCACCGGTTCCCGGAGCTGGGGCAGCCTCAGAGTGATTTCGCGCACCTCGGGCAGGGCAAAGGCGTGGTGCATGCCCACCGCCGTGGTTACCAGCGTGGCGAGCATCAGCAGAGAGTTCAGCACATTATTCACCCTTTTCCAGCCCGGACGCCGACGCAGCAGGCACCAGAGCGGCAGCCTCAGCGCATCCAGCGCCACCAGAAGCGGCACAAAGAGCAGCAGAGCCATGAATAGCCAGTTGCTGCCCAGCTCCAGCCACATGGGCACCTGCGGACGGAACAGATGGCCGCCCCACACCCAGTACAGCAGCTGGAACTTGAAGGCTACCGCCGCTAGTGGCAGACTGAGCAGTACTTTCCACCACCAGCGCAGCCGCAGCGGGCGGATGTAGCTCAGCAGCGCATAGAGAAATAATGCGCCGCCCAGAATGCTGACTCCGATCATGAACATACTCCGGGGGGAAGGGTGATGATGAATGCCGTGCGCCGGCCGGGCTCGCTCTCGGCGCGGATGCTGCCGCCGTGTGCCTCCACTGCGTGTTTTACAATGGCCAGGCCCAGCCCGGTGCCTTTGATGCGGCCGCTCTTGTCGGCGCGGTAGAAGCGGTTGAAGATGAAGGGCAGGGCCTCCTGCGAAATGCCCACGCCATTGTCCTCCACGCAGATGCTGACGGTACCGTCTGCCTGGACACTCGCGCTCAGCTGCACCTGCAGCCCCGGTTCCGGGTTATTCTTGAGGGCGTTCTCCAGCAGGTTGAACAGCACCTGCGACCAGTAGAAACTGTCGCCGTTCAGGATGAACGGCACCGGGCTTATCTCAATCTTCACCGTAGCATCTTGCGCCGTAGCCATGGGCTCCAGACGCAGCCGTACATCCTCTGCCAGCTGCGTCAGCTCAAAGTCCTCGTGCTTCAGATAACCGGAATCCGGGGCTTCCACTCGCGAGAGCGTGAGCATATCCGCCACCAGGCGGGCCATGCGGTCCGCATGCCGCTTCATGATGCCCAGCGAGCGCTGCCGCATCTCGGCATTATCGGCGGTCTCCGGGTCATCCATCAGTGTTTCCAGATAGCCCAGAATCAGGGTGAGCGGTGTGCGGAGTTCGTGCGAGGCATTGGCCACGAAATCGCGGCGGATGACCTGCGTGCGGTGTTCTTCGGTCATGTCCAGGAACACGATGCCGATATGGCGCTCCCGGGTGGCCAGCGGGGTAGCTTTGGCGCGGTAGATGCGCGTCTCATCCCCCTGGGGCACCTGCACCATAGCGCGCACCTGTTCACAGGTCTGGCTCACCTGTTGCAGAAAGCGGCGCATGTCGGAATCCGGCAGAAACTTGAGCAGGTTGGTGTTCGCAAGGGAATCCATGCCCAGCAGTTCGGAGGCCTTGCGGTTTGCCATCACCACTCGCCCGGACGGACGCATCAGCAGAAACGGCACCCCCAGCGCCTCCAGAAAGAGCTCCTGGTCGTGCCGCACATGCTCCTGCAGCTCCACCAGCATGCTGCGCATCTGCTGGAGCTCGTGGTGCTCGTTGCGTGCGCGCTCACGCGTACTCCTCATCAGCGAACGCAGATAGATAAAGGGCAGGGCAAAGGTCATCACCATCAGCCCCAGCACTATGTCCCAGCTCACCATGTCTGCATTCTAGCAGAAAGTGCCCCGCCTGCCAAGCCTGAGTTTAGCGCTGTCTTGCTCTCTGCTCCCCGGCAATCCCGGTTTATTGAGCGCGGCAGTCCGCCTCCTTGCATCTGCTGGATTGACGTCGGCGGTCATACCTGCTAATCTGTGTGTAGAATGAAGCTGCGTATTTTATCACTTCTGCTGGGTATGGGCATGCTGACCACCTGGATTCCCCAGGCGGAGGCGGCGCCGCATGATTCTGCCGGGAGCTGCAAGAGCATGCCCAAATGCGACGGCGGCAAACTGTCTCCGGTGGCAAAGGCATTGAAGGAGGCCGGGTATCTTTCTGAGCATCAGGCCAAGCCCCGCGCCAAGTTCTATATCTTTTTCTGCTCTGCGTCCTGGTGCGGTATCTGCCAGCAGATGATGCCGCAGGTCATAGAGCAATACGAACAGAAAATAAGCCAGAATGAGGATGTGGAACTCATCCTCCTGAACCACGACCAGACCACCGAGGCCGCTCGAGAGTACATGAAACAGCATGCCCCCATGCTTCCCGGGGCGCATGTGTATGCCCTCCAGCTGGAGGCCAAGCCCACCTACAAGTACATCCCCGCCTGTTTCATCATGACCGCCAGGGGCGAGCTCGTTTCCGCCGGCGGTGGGGATGTGTTCCTGAACTGGGAAACCGAAATTCAGAAGAAACCTGAAAAATCGACCGGGAATAACAAGCGCAAGCGTAGATAATATGGATACTCAGCAACTTCTCGATTACCTGTACCGCACCAAAGCCACCTTGCGCCAGTGTCAGCGCGAACTCCGCTTCGGAGGCGATGATGTGGAAACGCTGGAACTCACCATCTCCCGCGCCGAAAAGTGGCTGGAGGAAGGCATCGGGGCCAATCTGAAAGCCATCGATGAAATGGCAGAGTACGATACTCCCATCACCCCGGAGGAAATTGATCAAATCATTTCTCAGGCAGCAGCCGAGGTGGAGGCGGAAGAATCATCACAGGCCTGATGGAGTTCGGCTTCGCTCTGGATTTGATTTTTGTACCCCTGCTGGGCACCATCACGGTGTGCGGCCTGTACTGCGCGGAGTAGCCCTGCGATACAAGCCGGAGAATCCGCAGGAGGTGCTCATCATGGGGTATGACACCTCTGCCCGCAGCGCCTGGTTCAGGCGTGTGCTCTCCTATATTCTGGCCGGCCTGGCCTTAGTGGCTCTGGTGATGCTGTGGTCGTGCGCCCGCGAAGGACGAAAGTCGGCGTCGACGTGATGACTCGGTAAATGGAAAATTGGCGGGGAACCGCAATTTTCCATTAATTCGGCGTTCAACACAGACGTTGGGAGCCGGGGAAAATATCAGTAATTCAGCTCACCGGCGAGCACGCGGCGCTCGAATTCCTTGATATCCACCACCTCGCCGGTGCGGCGGGCATGTTCCACGGCAAAGGCGATGACGTGTGAGTGCGCGCTGGCCTGGATGGGCGTGGTCATGAGGGATGTGTCCTCCACCACGCGCATGTCGTTATACAGGTTGCTCACCAGTCCCCAGTCACCACCGCCGTGGCCGGCATAGCCCCCGGCGGCTTCCTCGATGGACACCGTGCGCATCTTTTTGGAGAAATGCTCGGTGATGGTGATTTCGCCGGGGCCGTTTTCCTTGTAGAACGCGCCGGCGCGCAGTTTGGCCTTCGTGCCGTAGATTTCGATGTGGCGGCCCTCCTCGAATGCGGTCATGGTGAAGGTGCCGGTGATGCCGCCCATGTAGCGCAGAATGGCCACCAGGTGGTCCGGCTGGTCGTTGTCTTCGCACTGGAAGGCATCGCGGCCCCAGGGGGAGGTCTTGAGCCATTCGGTGATATCCTCCGGCGTGGCTTCGTCCACACCATCCATCACCATCTTGAGCCAGCGGCGGCAGGAGTCGTCCGTGATGTATTTGCGGGCGTCCCAGGGGTCCTCGCCGATGGGGGTGGTCCAGTCGGTGCAGCGGGCAGGACGTGGTTCCGCCAGCGATTCCTTGCGGAAGAATGAGAGCTCGCCGAAGCTGGAGACCTGCTCGCAGGGGCGGTTGAGCAGCCAGTAGAGAATATCCATATCGTGGCAGCACTTGGCCACAATCATGGGGGTGGACTTCACGCTGTTGCCCCAGTGGCCGCGCACGAAGGAATGGCCGAAGTGCCAGGCGCCTACGCCCTCGTTGGCGTTGAAGGTCATGATTTCGCCCAGTTCCCCGCTGTTGATGACATTGCGGATAGCATTGTAGAACGGTGTGTAGCGCAGCACGTGGCAGATAGCCACACGGCGCCCCAGCTTCTCCGCAAGGTCGCGCAGCTCCAGTGCCTCGCGCAGGGTCTTGGCAATCGGCTTCTCCAGCAGCAGGTCGTAGCCCAGCTCCAACGCGCGCTTCGCGGGCTCGAAATGGTAGACGTCCTGCGTGCCGATGATGGCCACATCCGCCATTTTCGGCTGGCTGAGCAGCTCATCTGCACTGGCAAAGAGGCGGATGCTGCCTCGCTCCTCCTCCGGGGCAAAATCGCGCACCTGCTCCGCGCGGCAGGTCACCGGATCCGCCGCCGCCACAATGCGGAACTGCTCCGGGCGTTCCATGGCCAATTTCATGTACGTGCGTGTGCGGGAACCGCAGCCAATGCCAACCAGCGTGATTCTGTCCTTTTCCATAATGCGTATGTGTTGCGCCCATTGTATGTCACATGCGTCTCCGAAGCAAGAGCGAAAACAGCCGACCGGCAAAATGCACATGTGCGGCGGTCAAATCAAAATCACACGTGTCCCAAAGTTTGAAAGAAGAGCTCGGTAAATTGATGTTTGTCGTTATCGGAGCACGGGACTTCAGTCCCGAAATCACGGTGCATTTAATCGGGACTTCCGTCTTCGCCCTCCAGGCTGCGCCGAGACAAGAAAGTCCCGTGCTTCGACAAAGTTCCTCCCCCGCCAAAGTAGTGATAATCCTTGCGATTGTCTGGTATCTGTTCGACCTTATTGTGAGAACGGTACAGCTACTGAGGTGAAGCCCCACAAATCGCCCCGCTCATGGGCCGCCCAGAGCGGGGCTCTTTGTCGGTATACGTAAACGAAGCTTTTTCATTATTATTGACTTTTGGTGGAGTATGGTCTAAGATTGGCGCATGGAGACCCGAGTGATTGAGGTGGATCCGCTGGAGGATTGCCGCAGCATTTATAAGGAAGCCGCTGCTGTGCTGGCAGAGGGCGGGCTGGTGGCTATCCCGACGGAGACGGTATACGGCCTGGGGGCGGATGCGTTCAACCCGGATGCCGTGGCCAAGGTTTTTGAGGTGAAGGGGCGGCCGAGCTTTGACCCGCTCATCTGCCACCTGCCGAATGGTAAGGCGCTGAAGGAGATTGCCGAGGTGCCGGCAGAGCTGCAGCCGCTGGTGGATAAGCTGGTGAAGGAATTCTGGCCGGGCCCGATGACGCTGGTGCTGCCGCGCAAGGAGTGCGTGCCGGATATTGTGACAAGCGGGCTACCCACCGTGGCCTGCCGCGTGACGAGCCACGAGGTGATGCGCGCGGTCTCCCGCGCCCTGGGCCACCCGATTGCCGCACCGAGCGCCAACCGTTTCGGGCACATTTCCCCCACGAGTGCCCCGGCGGTGATGAAGGAGCTGGGCGGCTCCATTCCGCTGGTGCTGGATGCCGGTGCCTGTTCGGAAGGACTGGAGAGCACGATTCTGCAACCCTGCTTCGATGAGAAGGGTGCACCCGCTGTGCGTGTGCTGCGCGAGGGGCCGGTGACCCGCGAGAAACTCCGCAAAATCTGCAAGGTGGTGAAGCCCGGCAAGGGCAGCGATATCGCGGCGGCCACTCCCTGCGCCCCCGGTATGCTGAAGAGCCACTATGCACCCACCAAGCCGCTGATTCTGCATGACCCGAAGGAGCCTTTCACCCCGCAGGAAGGCGTGAGCTACGGCCTCATCACCTACCAGGGGGATTCTCCGCTGGCAGAGCAGGATTGCTGGACCGAGGTAATGCCGCTTTCCCCCGGCAGCGGGCGTCTGGCCGAGGCCGCAGTGCGTCTGTTTGCCGTGATGCGAGCCATGGACGAGTGCGAGGAGGTGCAGGTGATTGTGGCCGAGGAGCTGCCGAAGATGGGGCTCGGCATGGCGATGATGGACCGTCTGAACCGGGCTGCTGCCCAGCGCGGGGAGTAAGCCCATGAAGCTCGCATTGCAGAAACTGACAGTGGGCATTGTGCTGCGCGTGGTGCATGCCGCGCTGGTGGAGCTGTATGGGCTCGATTCCCGGGTGCGGGACGAGTTTGACCGCATGCCGGAGGGCATGAGCTACGCGCTGCAGACCGGCCACTCGGCGCCGGAACTCTACGTGCAGTGGACAGGCGGCAGGCTGTTGAATCTGAAGAAGATTGAGAAGCCGACCTGTGCGCTGCGTCTGAAATCCACGGGCATTTCCTTCCGCATGTTCACCGGACAGATGGGGCTGGCGCAGGCCTACGCCCAGCATGCTTTCAGTATGCAGGGCGAGATTGCGGACGTGATGCGTCTGGCCCGCCTGGTGAACCTGGTGGAGGGCTACCTGTTCCCGAAGTTCATCACGAAACACATTTTAACCGATATCCCGGCTTTGCAGGTGAACCCGCTGCGAGTGTATGGGCGCGTTCTCTGCGGGTTCCTGACCGGCCGATATAATTGACCATGAACAAATACTTTGAATTTCAGAATGCCGTGAAGCTGCTCTGCGGCGACTCTGCCCTGGAGCGTCTGGCAAATGAGCTGGAGCATCTGGGTGCCAGGGCTCCCATGCTGCTTTCGGATGCCGTGCTGGCAAAAATCGGCACCATGCAGCAGGTGGTGGATGCCATGGCTGCCGAAGGCTGCACCCCGGCCTGCACCTTCACGGATATTCCGGTGGATTCCTCGCTCAAGGTTGTGAATGACATTGCCGCCCTCTACCGCAGCAGCGGCTGCGATTCCCTGGTGGCAGTGGGCGGTGGCTCGGTTATCGACACCGCCAAGGGCGTGCGTCTGGTGCTCTCGCAGGAGGCGGACGACATCCTGGCTATCGGCGGTGTGGAGAATCTGGTGCGCGGTAAGTATATTCCCTTTGTGGTGGTGCCCACCACTGCCGGCACCGGTTCCGAATGCACGGGCGTGGCCGTTATCCGCAACGATGCCAACGGCGTGAAGATGGAGTTCCTTTCCCCCTTTGTGGAGCCGGACGTGGCCGTAATTGACCCGCGCATGACCGCCGGGCTGCCGCCCAAGGCTACGGCCAGCACCGGGTTTGATGCCATGGTGCACGCCATCGAGGCCTGCACCTGCCTGCAGGCCAACCCCATGAGCACGGCCTACGGCACCACCGCCATCAAGCTCATCTGCGAGAATCTGGAAGAAGCCACCCGCAACGGCACCAACAAGAAGGCCCGCTACGCCATGGCCGTGGCTTCCACCATGGCCGGTATCGCTTTCTCCAACAGCATGGTGGGTGCCGTGCATGCCATCGGCCACGCGCTGGGTGGTGTGTGCCATGTGCCGCACGCCGTGGCCATGACCATTCTGCTGCCGCACGTGATGCGCTACAACCTGGAGCGCTGCACGGAATCCTATGCCGGGCTGCTGCCCTGGCTGGTGGGTATGGATGCTGCCATGGCTACCCCCGCGGAGAAGCGCGCGGAGGCAGCCATTGATGCCGTGACTGCACTGGGCCGCCGACTGAACGAGCTCTGCGGGCTGCCGCTGACTCTCGAAGCCGCCGGGGTGAGCAAGGACGACTTTGCCAAGGTGGCGGAGTTTGCCGTGAACGATGGCGCGCTCATTGTGAATCCGCGCGCTGCCGATGAGGCCCAGGTGATTGAAATCCTTAACGCTGCCTATTGATATGCACGAAATCGTCGAGACACAACGCCAGTTTTTCCTGACCCACGTCACCCGCGATGTGAAGTTCCGCATCCGCGCGCTGAAGCTGCTGCAGAAGACCATCCGCGAGTGGGAACCGCGCATCAGCGAGGCGCTGCATGCCGACTTGGGCAAGAATGCCGCCGAGGGCTACATGTGCGAAATCGGTCTGGTGCTGGGCAGCCTGCGCGATACGCTCAGCAACATCCGCAAGTGGAGCAAGCCCCGCCGCGTGATGGCTTCGCTGGCGCATTTCCCGAGCAGCTGCCGCGTGGAGCCGCAGCCCTACGGCGTGGCGCTCATCATGAGCCCGTGGAACTACCCGGTGCTGCTGTGTCTGGACCCGCTCATCGCTGCACTTTCTGCCGGCAACTGCTGCGTGGTCAAGCCCTCGTCCACCACTCCGGCCACCTCTGCCGTGCTGGCTGAGATGCTGGGCAGCATCTTCCCGCCTGAGTATGTGAAGGTGGTGCTGGGTGGCCGCGAGAACTGCAACGCCCTGCTGGAAGAGAAGTTCGACTACATCTTCTTCACCGGCAGCCCGAGCGTGGGCCATGGTATCATGGAGGCCGCCGCCCGCAATCTCACCCCCGTGACCCTGGAGCTGGGTGGCAAGAGCCCCTGCATCGTGGATGCTACGGCCAATATCAAAGTAGCGGCCCGCCGCATCGCTTTCGGCAAAATCCTCAACGCCGGACAGACCTGCGTGGCGCCGGACTACCTGCTCATCCACCGCAGCTGCAAGGACGAGTTCATCACCGAGTTCCGCGAAGCCGTGGCTGAGATGCTGGGCGAGCACCCGGTGCAGAACGAAAACCTTACGCACATCATCAACCGCCGCCACTTCGACCGCCTCATGGGGCTCATGGAAGACGCCACCCCCGTGGTGGGCGGGCAGGGTATTGCTGAGACGCTGCGCATCGAACCCACCCTGCTGGATGGTGTAACCCCCGGTTCCGCCAGCATGCAGCAGGAAATCTTCGGGCCCATCCTGCCGGTGCTCTGTTGGGACAAGTGGGAGGAAGTGGAGGCCTTTGTGCTTTCCCGCCCGCGTCCACTGGCTTCGTATTACTTTACCACCGACAAAAAGGCTGAGAAACGCTTTGTGCAACATCTTTCCTTCGGCGGCGGCTGCGTGAACGACACCATCATCCACCTGGCGGTGCATGGCATGCCCTTCGGCGGTATCGGCGACAGCGGCATGGGCTCCTACCACGGCAAGACCGGGTTTGATACCTTCACGCACTACAAGTCCGTGCTGAAAAAGGCCAACTGGCTGGATCTGCCCTTCCGCTACCAGCCGTACAATAAACTCAAGAGCAGCCTGCTGCGCATGTTCCTGCGATAATGAACGCGGCGCTCACAGCTGAAGAACAGGCACGCCTGGCCGCCGTTCTGCGGCCGGGCGAGCAGTGCCTCTGGCAAGGGAAGGGCAGTACTGCCCATGCTGCCGCTCCGTCTGCCGGGCTGCTTGCCCGCCTGTTTGGTAAGAAGCCGCAGACCGGAGGGCCTGAAACGCTTTATGCTATTACAGCAAAGCGCGTGCTTGCAATCCCTCCGCAGGGGGAGCCTCAGGAGTGGTTCCTTATGCTCGGTCTGATTCAAGGCGTGGAAGAACAGCCCGATGCCAGCGGCAGTATCATTTTTGATTACGAAGAACAGAACGGGCAGAAAGTGCCCCGCGGTATCACCGGTGTGCCCCAGGTCGCCCGGGTGAAAAATCTCCTGGCCGACGCTATCGACGCCGCCTACAACGCCTCCCCCTGGTCGGTGTAACAGGCATTATTTTTGGGCTTGACCCCATTATTATTGTATCGCCCTCACGGGCCTTGATTCGCCACAATTCAAAAAGCGCAGCAATCTGCTAATTGCTGCGCTTCAGAGAGGCGGGAGTGGGATTTGAACCCACGAATGACGGTTTTGCAAACCGTTGCCTTAGGCCACTTGGCTATCCCGCCGTGATGCTTGGTTGCGGGGCGGAGTATACACGAGAATAATGAGCCAGTCAAGAGAAAAATTTCACTTTTCCCAAATTTTTATGACTTGAGGCAGGAGCATATCAATAAGCGCACGAAATTGAGGTAGATGAAGGAAATTTGTGTTGACTCCGAGGGGGAAATCCATATAATTACTCTTGCCTTGCCAGGCCCGGTGGCCGGGCGGGTCTAATCTTAAAAACCATTATATACTACTATGGCTAAATACGCTATTAACGGTTTCGGTCGCATTGGTCGCAATGTGCTTCGCGCCATGTCCCAGGCCGAGCTCGAGAAGGTTGTTGCTATTCACGACCTTACCCCCATCGCTACCACTGCTCACCTGCTTAAGTATGACTCCACGCAGGGCAAGTTCAAGGGCACCATCGAGGTTGATGGTGACAACCTGATCGTGAACGGCCACCCCATCAAGATTGTTGGCGGTATGCTGGGTCCGGATCAGCTTCCGTGGGCTGAGCTGGGTGTTGACGTGGTGCTTGAGTCCACTGGTCTCTTCACCGCTCGTGAGAAGGCTGAGGGCCACATCAAGGCCGGCGCCAAGAAGGTTCTCATCTCCGCTCCCGCCAAGAACCCCGACCTGACTTTCTGCATCGGCATCAACGACAACGAGTACGACGCCGAGAAGCACAACATCGTGTCCAACGCTTCCTGCACCACCAAC
>JAGBDZ010000059.1 GCA_017937215.1 Akkermansia sp.
TAGCTGGCCGGGGCGTAGGCATCGTACCCGGTGTAGGAGTTGTCGTAGCTGATATTGCTGTACTCAACGGGGCCATTGGGGATGGCGGGGGGCAGCTCTGTGGCCAGGGCGGGAAGAGCGGCTGCTGCGGTAAGGAGGGTGCGTCTCATCATACGCCGTCATTTTACCCTGCGCCACTCTCACGTGCAAGCCTAAAGCGTGTTTTCGCCCATGTTAATGCGGCCTTCTGGTTATTCTACTAAAAAAATGGGATTGACATTTGCGTGAGATAACCGATATAATCGCCCTATGAAGACAATATACCTGATGCAGGCGTTGTTGCTGGCCGGCATGGTGGCCCCGGTGGTGGCTGAGACCCCGGCTGCCCAGGCCCCGGCAGCAGATCTCATGACGATGAACCAGGATGCCCGCTGCAAGCAGGTGCTGGTCACTTGTCTGATCAACGGCGCACCCATGCGCATGATGCTGGATACCGGCGCCACGCACACGGTGCTGCACACCGAAAGTGCCGCTCGCGTACCGAATCCCAAGTGGCTTGATACCTCTTTCATGCAATTCAGGGGGAACTCTGCCCAGCGCCCGAAAATGCTGCTGGCTTCGCTGTATGCCGGCCCGGCTGAATCGGAGGTACACCCGCTCATGGTGATGGACCTGAGTGCCGTGCGCAGCATGATGGCGGAGCCTGTGGATGGTATTCTGGGCATGGATATGCTGCAGCACATTCCCTTTACCTTCAACCTGAAGACCGGTGAAATGCACTGGGGGCTGCCCTCCGGGCTGGAGCTGGTGCCGCTCAACGCCGTGCCGGATGGCACCGGCCGCGTGGTGGTTCAGGCCCGCTGCGGTGGCAAAGAACTGCCCCTTCTGCTCGATACCGGCAGTAGCGTGACCCGCGTGCCCGAGGAGCTGTGGGCCCCCGGAGCCGGTGCAGAAATCGGTGCTCAGGTTGGTGATATCGACAGCCGCAAGGGTATCAGAGTCATGGAAGGCAAACCCGGTGATATCGAGCTCGGGCCCGGCGTATTCGCCAAGGGGGTGGCCCCCATCCTCTGCAAGGCAGGTGAAGGCCCGCTCATTCTGGGTATGGATGGCCTCAGCGGCGTCGTTCTCGTGCACATTCCGCAGGAGAGCATACCCGGCGGTGTCTTCCTGCTGGCCAGGTAAGGTCACCCACTCCTTTTTTCAGCGGCACCGGTCTGTTCGCGGACCGGTGTTTTTCTTTGCGCGCGGCGCTGTACACATGTGTCCCGAAGTTTGAGTACGGAGCTTGATAAATGGGAATTTGTCGGGGGAGGAACTTTGTCGAAGCACGGGACTTTAGTCCCGATTAAATGCACCGTGATTTCGGGACTGAAGTCCCGTGCTCCGATAACGACAAGCATCAATTTATTGAGCAGAGGGGGGCTTCTTCCAAAATGTTGCTGATATTTCTATTCTCTACAAAATCTTTGGGACACGTGTGGGCGCTGTAGTAATGCTTGACAAGTGAACGCGCGGGGACTATTTTATTGCCCGCCCATGTATAAGCTTGCGTTATCCATCTGCCTGTTGTTTATGAGCAATGTCGTGATGACCTTTGCCTGGTACGGATTTTTGCGCAAGCCGGGCGAAACCACCGCCACGCCCATGTGGCAGCTGATTCTGATGAGCTGGGGCCTGGCCTTCATGGAATATTGCTTCATGGTGCCGGCCAACCACCTGGGCCGTGCCTATGGGCTTTCCCTCGCTCAGCTCAAAATCATGCAGGAGGCGCTCACCCTGAGCATCTTTGTGCCGTTCATGATTCTCTACATGGGCGAGCAGTGGAAGTGGGACTACCTCTGGGCCTTCCTCTGTGTGATGGGCGCCGTCTTCTTCGTGAACCGCGAGGCCCTCATGGGCTGATGAGAGCATATCAACGCCGCGCGGAATTTCAGCCCCACCACACGCTTCCCATCGTTTGAAAAGAGCGCTCGATAAATTGGAATTTTTGATTAGTTTGCGAGCGACAGCGAGCGTCTATTTGAGCCCGCGGGGCGGGCGGCATATCCATAGCGAGGCGGTGGAGCCGCGCAGCGGCGGAACCCCTCGTAAACGAAAAAAAACGATAAGAGCCCCGACGTCAGGAGTGGGCGGCAGCCTGTCACGGCGACTTGTCTCGGCGTAGCTTCAGCGAAGACGGAAGGGCGTAAGCCCGGAGACGGAAAAGTGAGGCCTTAATATATTGCATCGCTTTCTGTCACCCCGACCTGCGTCGGGGTTCCGGTATCTTTTTGGGTTGTACGAGTGGTTACGCCCGCCACGCTGACGCGTGACGCGCTCCACCACTCGCTATGGATATGTCGCCCTGCCGGGCTCTAAATTCCTCGGGCTTTCAGCCCGCCAAAGTCAATTTATCGATATCCTTACTCAAACTTTGGAACACGTGTGTGGCTCCCCATTAAATCCTGAAGCCGGTTGTTGACTTTTGCGCGCGTAGCGCTTATAATCCCGCGCGTGAGCGATTACCAGCAGAAAAATCAGGGATTCAAGCCGAAGTACAAGGATAAGAAGCGTCCGCAGGGGGCGGCCGCACCGCGCGCGCGGGCGTTCAAGACGGCAGATGCACCGGAGGGAAGCGAAAACTGGGTGCGCCCCTGGGTGCAGCTCAAGTATTTCACTTATAATCCGGCGGTGTTCCCGCGCATGCTGGGGGCCGTGAGCCCGGATGCCGTGCAGGGCGGGCTCATCAATGTGTACGACAAGAACGGCGACCTCTTCGGCGGTGGTTTCTGGAACCCGCAGAGCCGCACGCCGCTGCGCATGCTGCAGCACGGCCCGGATGTGCTCAAGGAGAAAGACCTGGAAGCCGCTATCCGCCGCGCGGTGACCTGGCGCCGCCAGGATTGCAGGCTCGAGGAAACGACTAACGCCTACCGCGTGATTCACGGCGATTCGGATGGCCTAGGCGGCCTGATTGTGGACCGCTACAACGATGTGCTGAGCCTGGAGGTGACCACCCTGGGCGTGTGGCTGCGCCTGCCGCAGTGGCTGCCGCTGCTCCACGAGCTCTGCGGCACCAGCCGCCACGTCATTATCGTGGATGAGGGTATCGCCCGCATGGAGGGTATCGATGTGAGCCAGGCTCCCAAGAGCGAGCCGGTGCACAAGGTGCGCATCGTGGAAAACGGCGTGAATTTCGAAGTGGACTTTGCTCAGGGGCACAAGACCGGTTTCTTCTGCGACCAGCGGGATAACCGCCTGAAGCTCTCCCGCCTGGTGCAGGGCAAGACCATGCTGGATCTGTGCTGCTACTCCGGCGGCTTCTCCATCTACTCCAGGCTGCATGGCGGCGCCGCCGAAGTGACCGCGGTGGACCTGGACGAAAAAGCCATCATGATGGCGAAGCGCAATGCCAATATCAACGCCCAGAATGGCCCGCTGCGCATCGACTTTGTGCATGCGGATGCCTTTGTGTATGCCCGCCAGATGGTGCGCAACGGCAAGCTGTTCGACGTGGTGCTGCTGGACCCGCCCAAGTTTGTGCTCGGCCGCGATGAGGAGAAGGAAGAGGGCCTCAAGAAGTACAACGACCTGAACATGCTGGGCCTGCAGTGTGTGCGCCGCGGTGGTTTGTTCGTGACCTGCTCGTGCAGCGGGCTGGTGAGCCCGGCGGAGTTCGAGAAGGTGGTCATCAAGGCTGCGCAGCGCCTGGGCCGCCGCCTGCAGATTCTGGATATGACTGGCCCCGGCTGGGATCATCCCTTCCTTTCCACTTATCCTGAAGGTCGTTATCTCAAAGTGCTCTGGGCACGCGTACTGGTATGATTTTTACACTCGTCATGGGTCTGGCCCTGGCCTTTGTGCTGGGGATGGCAGCGCAGAAACTGCACCTCTCCCCGCTGGTGGGGTATCTGGTGGCCGGCATGCTGGCCGCGCAGGACTGGTGGGGCCACCCGGTGGACCACCATGTGGTGGAGGAGTTCTCGCATATCGGCGTAGTGCTGCTGCTGTTCGGTGTGGGCCTGCATTTCCATTTCAAGGACCTGCTGGCGGTGCGCAAGGTGGCAGTGCCGGGCGCAGTGACCTGCAGCCTGCTCTGGACCGGCATCGGCGGCCTGGTGTACTACCTCTGCGGTGGCACCGGCGGCTGGGTGGCCGCGGCTATTTTCGGCATGTGCGTGTGCGTTTCCAGCACGGTGGTGCTCACTCGCGTGCTGGAGGATAATAAGATGCTCCAGACCCCCGCAGGGCACACCGCTCTGGGCTGGCTCGTGGTGGAGGACCTGTTCACCATCATCCTGCTGGTGCTCATGCCCGTGATGTTCGGGAACGATGAGCTGCTGCCCGCTCTGGGTGGTATGGCGGTGAAACTCACCCTGCTGGTGCTCATTGTGGCTTTCCTGGGCAAGCGCATCATCACCAAGGTGCTCACCTATGTGGCCCGCAACGGTTCGGATGAGCTCTTTACCCTGGGGGTGCTGGTCATTGCGCTGGGCATTGCTGTGCTCTCTTCTTATGTGTTCAATGCCTCCATGGAGTTCGGCGCCTTCCTTTCCGGCATGGTGGTGGGGCAGAGCAAGTTTGCCAGCCGCGCTGCGAGCGATGCTCTGCCCATGCGCGATGCTTTCGCCGTGCTCTTCTTCGTCTCGGTCGGCATGGGGTTCCAGTTGAGCGGGCTGGTGGAATACTGGCCGCTGGCGCTGGGCACCACCGCCTATGTGCTGCTCATCAAGCCGGTCACGGGTTATATTGTCATCCGCATCCTGCGCCGCCCGGCCCGGCTGGGCGTGGTGGTGGGCGGCGCCCTCGCGCAGATTGGTGAATTTTCCTTCATTCTGGCCACCCTGGCTGCCAGCACTTACGGCGTGCTGCCCCTCTATGCGGCCAATGTGATCACCGGTGCGGCCATCATCTCCATCACGCTGAATGCCGCCCTCTTCCGCTATGTGCCGAAGCTGATTCACCTGCTGGAGAAGAACGCCCCGGTGCCTACGGATGCCGCCGCGCATGTGCCGGAGCCGTCGGAGGACCGTCACCGCGTCATCGTGGTGGGCTATGGCCCCAGCGGTCAGATTATGACCGGCCTGCTCCGCAAGTACGATGTGGAGGTCGTGGTGCTGGAAATGAATATCGACACCGTGAGCCGCCTGAACAAGGAAGGAATTCCCGCCCTGCATGGAGATGCCCGCCTGCGCCACATCCTGAAACTGGCCGGGGTGGAGCATGCCAAAGCCATCATGGTGACGGCGGCTGCGGCTCCCTCCAAGGAAATTGCGGCCGCTGCCCGCAGCCTGAACAAGGCAATTGAGGTAATGGCCTACACCACCTACATGCGCCAGGCTCAGGAGCTGCGCACCAGCGGGCATTCCATCTTCTCCGGCGAGGAAGAAGTGGCGCTTTCCATGTCCTCCGCCCTGCTGCGCAACCTGGGCGCCACGGATGAGCAGGTGAACCGCGAGAGCATCGCCACCCGCCGTAGCCTGGCCGGCCTCCCGCCCGAAGATTTGGAAATAGCGTGAGGCATTCCCATGAAAGGCCTAGCTGCAACCTGCGCGTTACTTTCCCTGTCCCTCAGCAATGGTGCGTGGGGTAATGACGAACAGTCCTCTGCGGGTGGGCTTCCGGCCTCGTTGCGGGTACACAGCTGCTGTGTTGATGATTACGAACTGGAATCTGCGCTTTATGAGGCCGCAGAGGCGGGGCAAAGAGAAACTGTGCTGCTTCTGCTGGAAAAGGGCGCACCGTTGAGTAC
Source organism: Akkermansia sp. (assembly GCA_017937215.1). Classification (GTDB taxonomy): domain Bacteria; phylum Verrucomicrobiota; class Verrucomicrobiia; order Verrucomicrobiales; family Akkermansiaceae; genus Akkermansia. Next base: position 5,714 of record JAGBDZ010000059.1, read on the forward strand.
TGGAATTTCCGGCGCGGCCCGTGGTGGGCATCGGGATATCGTGAACCTGTTGCTGGAGAAAGGAGCTTGCCCGAATGCCGGACTTGCCGGTGCGCTCATGGGAGAGCATGCGGATATTGCAGAACAGATGCTGGAGCTGGGGGCTGACCCGACCGAACCTCTGTGGCGGGCAGCATTTCATGATAAGCTGGATATGATGCGCCTGCTGCTGGAACACGGCGCCAATCCGGACATCGCCATCATGGAAGCTGCTTCATACATGCAGATGGACATGGTAAAACTTCTGCTGGAGCGAGGGGCAGACCCGACACACGGACTTTCGAAAGCCGCACGGCGTGGGAACACGGATATGGTAAAGCTTTTACTGGAGCACGGGGCTGACCCGGAGAGCGGTATTGAGGAAGCTGTGCGGGAAGTCCACGCAGATGTTGTGGCTATGCTCCACAAGGCCGGGGCGCCGTTGGACCGGAAGAAATTGCTGCCGATGGCCGTGCAAGGTGGAGATGCGACCATCGTGAAGACTCTGCTGGAACACGGCACCGGACACGTTAAGGTTCTGGCGCTGGCGGTCGAGCATGGGCGGACTTCAGTGGTGAAGCTGCTGCTGGAGCATGGGGAGGTGCCCGGCGGATATGAATTGCGGAGCGCTGCACAGTATGGATATGCCGATATCCTGAAACTCCTGCTGCCGCTGACCCGCTCAGAAATCAATACCGCCAACTGGCAGGGCTGGACCCCGCTGCGTCTGGCTCTGAAACGGGGCGATTGCGAATGCGTCCGCCTGTTGCTGGAGTATGGTGCTGATGCGAATGAAACGGGCAGCCAGGGCCGCTCCCTCCTGGATTACGCGCTGCAGCTCGGCCACGAGGAATGCGCCTCCCTCCTGCGCGATGCCACCGGTAAGCATGGGAAATAACTGTCTCACGCCCCGGGAAAATCAAACATCAGGGGACTTCTAAAAACTCACTAAATTGGAATTTGGCGGGCAGTTGGTGAGCCGCAGGAGAACGGAATTCCGAGCCCGTTTCACGGGCGACATACCCATAGCGAGTGGTGGAGCCGCGTCAGCAGCGAAACCACTCGTAAACGAAAAAAACGATCAGAGCCCCGACGTCAGGAGTGGGCGGCAGCCAGTCACGGCGTAGGGCGTAAGCCCGGAGACGGAAAGGCGTGGTATCAATATATTGCATTGCTTTCTGTCACCCCCGACCTGCGTCGAGGTTCCGGTATCTTTTTTTGTTGTACGAGTGGTTCCGCCCGCCACGCTGACGCGTGTCGCGCTTCACCACTTCGCTATGGGTATGTCGCCCTGCCGGGCTCAAAATTCCTCGGGCTTTCAGCCCGCCAAATTCCAATTTAGTGAGTTTTTAGAAGTCCCCATGTTGATAAATCGGCCGGGGAAAATTCATCGGGTAGAGGTGAATCTGTCAGCCTCGTTTCTAATAAATATTCTAACTCCTTGAACGCCGGTTCCTAACTGCGATATCCTGCAGCACAGTGGCTGAGATGAACCAACCAGCCCTGCGAGATGATGAAAAAGATAAATACACGAATTCTGGGTCAGCTGGGTACCGCTGCCGTGGTGGCAGGAACCAGCCTGATGGAAGTTTACGCAGTAGAGGCTCCCCTGGGCGGGCACAACTATGCCACTGCCATGAGCAGCCAGCTGGACGGCAACATCGGCCATCTGCGCCGCCTGCGCTCCAGTATGGGGAAGGGAACTCCGCTGCAGGCCAAGCCGGTGTATGCGGTGAATACCATTGATTCCAAAGCAGGCAGCATGACGGAAACGGTGCTGACCAGCCCGGCCACGCGCTGGCGCGTGGGGGTGCAGGGCTTTTATGAGCAAACCAGCGTGGATGGCAACAATCGCGGGGCCGGGCACGATCGCGATGAAGCCGGTGCCCAGCTGGTGGCCGAATACCTGGTGAGGGACAGTTTCCTGGTGGGTGGTTCGGTTTCCTATGGCCGCGCCCATGCGAAGACCGACAACGCCCGCACCAGCAATGAGGACAACACCCGCTTCGATATCTACTCCATTGGCAAGGATGGGCGCTGGACCTGCGTGAACTCCATCGGCATGGGCCTCAATTACCACAACCTGCACGGTGCCGACCTTGATGGCTACGCCATCAACTTTATGCATGAGACCGCCTATGACCTGATGCGCTCGGAATCTGCCACTCTGCAGGTCTATGCCGGAGTGCAGACCTCCTGGAATAAGCTGGACGGCGCCCGCCACCGCGGAGATAATTACACCCTCCGCGTCCGCAGTCAGGATGCCTGGGCTACCGATGTGAACATGGGCTTCCGCTACAATATCGCCTTGCCCTCCATCGGTTCTGCTCCGGAAGGCCTGCTTTCCCTGCAGACCGGCGCGGTCGGCTCGGTGGGTAACGTGAACCCCGCAGCCAAGTTCACGGTGGATGGTGAGTCCTACCGCCAGAGCTGCGCTACCCGCGACCGCTGGGGCTGGGAAATCGGCGCCGGACTGGATATACCCATCACCGAGAATCTCGCCCTGTTCGGCACGGCGGAGGGTATCATCCGCAGCGATTCCTACGCCTTCGATGCCCAGCTGGGCATGAAGATGGCATTCTGAATCAGACAGGAATGTTCCATAATCAGCGGCACTCCGGTGTGCGGAGTGCCGCATAATCATCTTGCAACGGAACGTGAAAATTGCTAGAATGCGGCGTCGGTTGGCCCTGATGAATGCCCCCCCATACCCTTTCTGCGTATGCACCTGCTGCTCGATTCCTCGTATTTTCCCAGTTCCTGGAGTGGTGTTTTTTACCGTGAAAACGGCGAGCGGGTGGCCGGTGTGCGGTATGCCGAATCTGCGGGAAAGGGCGTGCTGACACTTTCCGCCGACGAGACCACGTTTGAAGTCCTCTCCGCCACGGAATCCTTTTCCGGGCCATCCACCAACAAGGGCGGACGCATGCTCTGCAACGGAAAGCATGTATACAGCTTCACCTCCTCCACACCGGCTTTGCTGGAGATCCGGACCTCCGACCTCCGCGGTGCCCGCACGGTATTCAGAACGCAGCTCGATTCCTGGAACCGGCGCTTCTGCTGGGCATACCGGCAGGGACTTTCCTGGTTCCGGGCCTGGCAATATGCTGGCTGGGGCCACATGCTGGTGGGGCGTAAGTGCTGCTTCTGCTCGCTCTTTGCCATGAATGCAGCCCCCCGTAGCCTCGGGAAGCTGCGGCATCCGCTTTTTCATGAGTCGGATGAAGCGGTGTGGCTTGGTCTGGAGCCAGTGGAGCAGATGCTGGTGCTGGCCCTGAGTGTGCAGGGAATGTGCGGAATATACAACCACAAAGTATCTACCCCGCTTAGCTCCATTTTCAGCCGGAATTGTCCGGATGTTCCTTCATTTGTCATCAACGGGAAGGGAAAATGCGATATCAATCCTGCCCGCTTCCGCCGCCGGTGGCTGGGTGAATTCCTGGCCACGGGGCATCCCATCACCTGGCTCTTGATTATCGCCAGCTGGCTGCCGTATGCCACGCACCCCCAGCGGGATGAAATGGGCTTTCTGCTCATGGCCTGCATTTTCACCGCACTCGGCCTCGGCTGGATGCTCATTTGCCGCTGGGTGAATCGCAACCCGGAACCCATGGAGTGGTAAGAACTAATGGTTCGAGGCTATGATAATATTTTTCTGATAGGGCACAATATGATGAAAGTAAGATTTTTGATTTATTCCGTTCTTTCCGCGATATTAACCATTCCTGCATTCGCTGCACCGGTGAGGACAGGAATGGAAGCCGAAATGCCGGCCGCTGGCCGCGCGCCTGATTCCGAACTGTTTACGGCCTGCGAGCAGGGGGATGAAGCAAAAGTCCGGATCCTGCTGCAACAGGGCGCTGAGGTGAATATCCGCAATGAGAGGAATTATACCCCCTTGGGGCTCGCCATCAAACACCGCCAAATCGGTATCGTGCAACTGCTCATGCAGCATGGCGCCGACGAGCGCATGGCGGCGCATTATGCCGATTTTCCCAAGGCGGATGAAGCGCTGTCTGCCGTGATGGCCCAGGAGAATGCCTTGCTGCCCATGCGACGGATTCTGACGGATGGCCTCATCGGCAGCTGTTGTTCGCACTACGATGTTTACACCACCGAGGAGCTGCTGCGCCTCAAACAATGCGACCCGGATTTCTATTCCCACTACCTCAGTGAACTGACCCGGGGGAAAGCCGCAGTGGAGCAGGTGGTGGAAGCTTGCCGCGCCTGGTTTCAGGCCACAAGGCGCTTTGCAGAAACATATCACGCAAAGGAAATAGCCCCACGGAACAAGCCTGGCGATTTCACCCACAGCGGCGATGTCCGTGCCTCGCTCCTCTATGCTATTCGTAAGGATGCCGCCAGTTTCGCGGAACACGCCTGCTGGTATACCACTCCCATGGGCGAAATCGGCCCGGATACTACCTCTTCCTTGCTTTATGGCTTTGCCGTACCGTCCAATGCACCGGAAGCCGTGCGCTCCAGACTGGCGCCTATGCAGGAATTCAGCCTGGGCAAACACATGAGCATCGATTTGATTACCGAATCGCACAAGCTCTGGCTCAGTATTCAGAATCAGGAGGTTGAAACCATGAAACAGGAGCTCCTGCATGATGCGGAAGTCATCCGCCTGTTCGATGCTGCGCAGGCTGCGTGGTCTCGCTACTACGAGCTCATGCTCCCGCTTCATGTTCTCCGCTGCCGCTGCACCAATGGCGCTGAGTACCACGAACTCGGCATCCACATGCTTTCTCACCGCGCCTCTGTCCTGGAGGCCATCCGCCGGATGAGCAAGCCCCACCGCCCGGAAAGCGAGTATACCCGCATGCTCCCCTCAACGCCTCGAAATCAGAATTATTGCTCCGGCAATTAAAGAATATTGCTTGGACTCAACGACAAATTGGAATTTGTAGAGTAGTTTGCGAGCGACAGCGAGCGTCTATTTGAGCCCATCAGGGCGACATATCCATAGCGAGGCGGTGGAGCCGCGCAGCGGCGGAACCCCTCGTAAACGAAAAGAACAATCAGAGCCCCGACGTCAGGAGTGGGCGGCAGAAAGTGAGGCCTTAATATGTTGCATCGCTTTCTGCCACCCCGACCTA
>JAGBDZ010000060.1 GCA_017937215.1 Akkermansia sp.
AAGGTGGCGGTCATCTGCGGCTATGGCGATGTGGGCAAGGGCTGCGCCCAGGCGCTGCGCGGGCTGGGCGCCCAGGTCATCGTGACCGAGGTGGATCCCATCTGCGCCCTGCAGGCTGCCATGGAGGGCTACCGCGTGCTCACCGTGGAGGATACCCTCGGCATGGCCGATATCTACGTGACCACCACCGGCAACTGCGATATCATCACCCTGGAGCACATGGAGAAGATTAAGGACCAGGCCATTGTCTGCAATATCGGTCACTTCGACAACGAGATTCAGGTGGCCCGCCTGCAGAATTACCCCGGCATCGTCTGCACCAATATCAAGCCGCAGGTGGATAAGTACACCTTCCCGGATGGTCACAGCCTCTACCTGCTGGCCGAAGGCCGCCTGGTGAACCTGGGCTGCGCCACGGGTCACGCTTCCTTTGTGATGAGCAACAGCTTCACCAACCATGTGCTGGCGCAGATTGCTCTCTGGCAGGAGCGCGAGACCGCCAAACCCTCTGTGACCGTGCTGCCCAAGAAGCTGGACGAAGAGGTGGCTCGCCTGCACCTCGCCAAGCTCGGCGTGCACCTCACCACCCTCACCCAGAAGCAGGCCGACTACATCGGCGTGCCCGTAGAGGGACCGTATAAGGCGGAAGCGTATAGATATTGATGATTGACTATTGACTATTGGTATGGATGCGCGTGATTTACGAGAGCGAACCCTTGACTTTGGGTTGAGGATTGTTCGCCTTTGCCAGCATCTGGGGCATCATAATGTAGCAGTGGTTTTAGGGAAGCAGTTGCTGCGTTGCGGCACTTCTGTGGGCGCCAATTATCGCGCTGCGAGTCTCGCAAAGAGTCCGGCCGATTTCGTGTCGAAAATCAAAATATGCGAGGAGGAAGCTGACGAGGCAATCTATTGGCTGGAATTGTTGATTCGGGCCGGAGAAGTGGAAGCAGCGAGAGTCACCCCATTGCAGCAGGAAGCTGCCGAGCTTCGCAATATCATGTCCGCCAGCGCTAAAACTGCGCGTAACAACTTAAAGTAAAACAATGGTCAATAGTCAATCGTCATTAGTCAATTCCCTTGATTGGTTGTACTCCACTCAGGCTTTCGGCATCAAGCTGGGGCTGGAGGGGGTGACGCGCCTGCTTTCGGCCTGTGGCGTGCTGTATCCCCGGGCGCAGGTCATCCACGTGGCCGGCACGAATGGCAAGGGCAGCACCTGCGCGTTCTGCGAGAGCGTGGCCCGCGCTGCCGGCTACAAGACCGGGTTGTTCACCTCCCCTCATCTGGTGGAGTTCAGCGAGCGCATCCGCGTGAACGGGCAGAATATCCCGGATGCAGATGCCGCGCGGCTCATTAACAAGGTGCGCACCATCGTGCAGGACTGGGACCCGTGCCCCACGTTCTTTGAGCTGGTGCTGGCCGTGGCCATGCTCTGGTTTGCGGAGCAGGAGGTGGAGCTCATCGTGCTGGAAACCGGCATGGGCGGACGCCTGGATGCCACCAACGCCGTGCCCAAGGATGTGGCGGTGCTGGCCCCCATCGGCCTGGACCATACCCAGTACCTGGGCGAAACGCTTTACGAGGTGGCCGGGGAAAAGGCCGCCATCCTTTCCTGGCACCGCCCGGCGGTTTCCGCTCCGCAGGAGCCGGAGGCCATGCGCGCCATTCACGAGGCCGCGCAGCGCATGGATACCTACTGCCGCGTGATTCCCGCCGAATGCGACCAGCCCCTCGGGCTGAAGGGTGCCCACCAGCGGCGCAATGCCGCCCTGGCCCTGGCGGCTCTGCGCGCCCTGCCGCATTTCCTCTGCAGCGCTGAGGAAGAGGCCCGCGGTCTGGCTGAGGTGCGCTGGCCCGGGCGTTTCGAGGAAGTGCAGCCCGGCGTTATCATGGACGGTGCGCACAATCCGCACGCCATGCAGGTGCTCACCCGCACCTGGCGCGAGACCTACGGCGACCGCAAGGCCCGCTGCATCTATGCCGGCTCGGCAGATAAGGCATTGGATGAGGTGCTGGAGCTCCTCGCCCCCATTGTAGGCGAATGGGTATTACCCCCGGTGCAGTCCCCCCGCATCCTTTCCCCGGCGGACATGGCCGCCAAGGTGCAGGCTGCATCCCCCGCACCCATTTCCACCCCCGCCACTCTGGAAGAATGCCTGGACGATATGCCCGCCGGCACCCTCATCTGCGGCTCCTTCTTCCTCCTCGGCGAGGCTAAGGCCATCCTGCGCCGCGCGGAGTATCGCACTACGGTGCAGTAATGAGGTCCTAACAACGTGAGGATATCGTCTTGCCGCAGGCAAGATATCGTCACGAAGTGATATCGTCCACGCGGAGCGTGGATATCGTTTTCCAGTGGAGTTAGAACGATAAAACAAGCGAGCATCGGGAAATGGCTCTCCCGATGCTC